>JAITDV010000283.1 GCA_031282385.1 Planctomycetaceae bacterium
CATTCGACAAAGACGAAGTAACAATCGAAAAAGGAAACGGTAAACGTACAAGTATAGAATTAAAATATCTCCGTAAAGTTGACAAAGATTTTGTCAATAAACAAATCCCCGAAAAAAAAACCGCCAACACCTCAACAAAATAACATCCAATAACCTCATGCAATTATTCCGCACATATCACCATTAGACTTCATTACAAAGTTTACGCCCTTCCCGATTCCGATGAAATTCCTACAGTTCCGGGAGTTCGTAATCGGCGTTGTGAATATGGGATAGAATTTTTGTCTGTGCCTGTACCGTATTGCCGCAAAATATCTCAAATATTTCTAACAACTATGAAAAAATAAATAGACAAGTACAAATAAAAGTAAAGAAAGTGCGAGCAAAAGGTAATATAATTCCTGGTATTGAAACAACAATAGAAGCAATAACATTACCTTGAGATGTAGGTGTAAAGATTAAAAATGACTTTCCTGTTATGCAGTAGCTAGTATGGACAAGACATTTTACTTCTGAACAAAATGCTCAGTGATGTTGTGTCTATATGTTCAGGTTAGTGAATTTTAAAACAGCTTCATTGTACTGTTTGTACTATAAATTGCATGACTCAAGAGCGTAAAAGCCTGCTTTCCGATAGGTAATCAGGCGGCGGTAAAGGAAAATTAAAGTGTGAACAGTTTATAACCCCTAAATAGTTAAATTCCAATGAATATTAAAATTTCAGAAATTTTGTTTGTGTTTTTTTTGTTTTGTTTCTGTATCCAATATTTGACGGTATTAGGGCAGGTACAAATAGATAATTCGATTGATGTAATAATCAGTCGTATTGATAGTATTGGTGATAATAAGAATGTGAGAGCATGGGAAGATCTAGGTGAATTGCGTCAACAAGTTGAACATGAAGTCGAGTTACTAGGTTGTTTACGAGACGAAAAGGGTATTGCTTCACTTTCCAAGTTGGCTAGTTTTTTTCGTGTATGGAGTTTGTCAAAAGGGTTTAGAGATGGTGTTGCGGCTGGAGCGTTAGCGCGAATTGCTAATTATGATTGTATTATTGAACCTTTGGATGTAGAAAGAAATTTTGACTATATGGGGCGGGAATTTCCTTTGTTTACGCTTTATAGAACACTAATGCCGCTTGATTCTATAATCGCAATTATTGAAGATTACACTGTTGCTCGTGAAAACACTATGTCCGAAAAGAAAAAAAAGCTCTTCATCATCTAAACAGAGATTTAATCTACTTAAAAAAACAGTCTGATGAGACAATTGAACTGAAGTATTCTCCAATACCTCTTGAACCTATTAGTCAATTTACGCTCAATCATCCACTTTACAAGGCTCGTCAATCAGTGATTGAGACCAATCTTAAATTAGCGCAACAGATATTAAAGGATTCTAAAAATTTGACATCGATTGATGCGGAATCTAAGTTGAGATTTTTTGTTGTGCTAGAGGAGCTTGGCAAGGTGCGAGCGGTTGAAGCTGTTAAGGTTCTTACGCCGATTCTTTTGTTGCAAGCGGACAAGGAAATTTCAAATTTGGACAAAAAGTATATTTCGTTACAAAAATATCCTGTTGGGGTTGCTCTTGTTAAAATTGGTATTCCGTCGATTTGGGGATTACTTGAAGAGGTTGCCAAGCGCGCGGATATTTCGGACGAGTATCGAAAAGTTGCCTGCGATGTAATGTCAACAATTTTAATTAATAAAGCAATTCCCGGATTCGTCAACGAAACCTTGCGCAAGTACAAAGACGATGAGTTTGCTCGAATCCGTCTTGCCAAGTTATTGCCTTTACTTGGAGAAAACGTAAGTAAAATAGAGTTGCTTAAACCGCAATTCCGCGACTGGAAATCTACAGATGGTTTATTTGAAACACGTGCGAAATTTATTTTAATTGACAATAAAAAAGACGTTACACTAGAAAAAGAAAACAGCAAAAAAACAATTATTGAATTTTCAGCATTATCAATCAACGATCAAAACTATATCAAAGAAATCCTCCCTTATTTATCAATTAACTCAAAACAATAAATCCACTGAAATATTACAACTGTTCACACTTTAATTTTCGTTTACCTTTGCCTGCTTACATATCAGAAAGCAGGCTTTTACGCTCTTGAGTCACGCAATTTATAGTATGGGCAGTATAAGTCTTTATTTTTTGTAAAACCAAATTATTATTCGTAAGCGTTTACAATTTTTTGGACGAGGTGATGTCTTACGATATCAGATTTATCCAGTCTCACCAACCCGATTTCGTTGATGTGTTTTAGTCTGTGCAAAGCGTCGATTAATCCGCTTTTTTTATTTTCGGGCAAGTCGATTTGAGTAGTATCTCCGCAAACGGCAATAGTTGAAACTTCTCCCATTCTTGTCAGAAACATTTTCATTTGGGCAATAGTTGTATTTTGTGCTTCGTCGAGGATGATTGAGGCGTTGTTTATAGTTCGTCCTCTCATGTAAGCCAGTGGAATTACTTCAATTATGTCTTCTTCCATGTAACGTTTAAGCAAGTCGCGTTCAAGCATATCAGTCAAAGCGTCGAACAAAGGTCGCAAGTACGGATTAATTTTTGCGTGCAAGTCGCCCGGCAGAAAACCGAGATTTTCGCCAGCTTCGACTGCGGGTCTTACCAACACAATTTTTTTGACAAGATCGTTTTTGAGAGCTTCGACTGATTTCGCAACCGCAAGATAAGTTTTACCAGTTCCCGCAGGACCGATACAAAACACAATTTCACGGCGGCGTAATTCTTCAACATACAGAGCTTGACCGGCAGTTTTGGGACGCACTTGTTTACCGCCGAATACCTCAATAGGTTTGACGTTGGAGATTTTTTTGTCCTGTTTAATTTCGGAGATCGCTCGTAAAATATCTTCGGAAGCAATATCGTTGTGCAATGCTGTTTTTTGTAGTTGTTCGAGTAGTTCAGCGCCGCGGCGGGCGGCGTCGGGGGTACCGCGGATAATTATTTTGTCTTCGTCAAGTATAACTTTTATTCCTAATTCTCTACGTATTAGCCGTAAATTTTCGTCGCTGGAACCGAACACGCGAAACAGTGATTTCGAGTCGATTATAGTAATAGTTGTTTCGTGCATGATTGAAAATGTTACAGGAATCCGAAAAAAAAACAAGCGTGTCTTGAATTAGTTGGTTAAAAGTTTACAATGCTGTCGAATATGTGTGGAGTTGTATGAGTTGTATTATTTCACTTAAATTCGACAATTTCAAAAAACATTAGAGAATATACGGTTCGTACCATAAATTGCGTAACTCAAGAGCGTAGAAGCCTGCTTTCCAATAGGCAAGCAGGCAGCGGCAAGAAAAATTAAAGTGTGAATTGTTTAAAACAACCTCCCTAACCCCTTTATTCTATCCCCTTAACTTTCATTCAATTATTATGCAAAAAATAAATTTTGTTTTAGTGTTTTGTTATTTTTTTCTGTCGTTGTCAACTGCAAGTGCGTTTGATGTATGGTTTGCAGACACACGATGCGGGCTTGAGATAGATCAACTTGGCAGCAATTCACAATGGAAAACGTCAACATTGGACGCCTTCATCCAAACTCACAATCCTAATATTCCGTTGGTTATTGTTACGCACGGTTACAAAATGACTTATCCTGAAGCAAAACAATTCGGAATTAACTTTAGCAAATTGACGCGGAAGTTGGGCGAGCATAGATTTTTGTTTTGGAGTTGGGATTCGGAGAAAGAAGTATGCGGAATCAAGTCGGACGCAATCAATGCCGGAAAGAAAGCTGACTCCGAAGCAAAACATTTAACCGATTTTCTAAAACAACTTAAACCAGAAAGTAAAATTGCGTTGATTGGTTTCAGTTACGGCGCAAGACTTATAAGTAATTCCTTGCACGAATTGGCTACCGAACAACAAGCACAAAATAATACAAATAACAAAAATAATTCAATTGTTACGCCAACAAAGATACGCGTTATTTTTCTGGCGGCAGCAGTTGATTGCGATCAATTTGGGCAAAATAAAAAATATGGTAACTTGCTTTCTATTACAGATAAGTTACTTGTCAATATTAATTCATCTGATCCGGCGTTATTGCTTTATCCGTTACTTACTGGAATTGGCAGTCCCAAAGCAGTTGGCAGACGCGGAATCAATTATTCTGGAATCCCCAAAGACCTAGCCGTTAAAATCAAATACTTAGATGTAAGACCGGAGATTGGAGTTGATCATACTTTTGTTTCATCTTTTTATGCTTTCTTATCGCATCGGCAAGAGTTCAGAAAATACGCTTTGTTCAATGATGACAACAAAAATAAAAGATAACTTTTCCGTCGTAAAACGCCTGCAATTCAATTCTTTATTAGTAACCAACAAATCCTACCAACGCGTTCTTACCCTTATTTTTTTAATAACAATTCATCATCTTATCAAGTTAATTGTATTTATATGTCTGATAAATCACGAGTTTTTTTTGAACGATTTAGGCTTAAACTTTTGTTTGGTTTTATTGGTTTAGTTGTGTTGGTTGTGTTTGGTTTTATTTTTCATATTTTTGGGAATCGTTCTGCAGAGTATGTTGACCAACAAGTTGAAGGCACAACAATGGGAACGATTTATTCGATTCGTGTTCATAATTTTCCAAAGCATGAAGATTGGGATAATTTTGTGTTGGAGATTCAGAAACGTTTGGATCAAGTTGAGCAAAAAATGTCGTTGTTCAAATCTGATTCTGAAATCAGCAGATTCAATATGTCTGAGTCCTTGGATTGGATTCCTGTTTCGTCTGACGTGGCAGAAATTGTTCGGGTAGCGATTGAGGTGTCGAATATTTCGGGCGGCGCGTTTGATATAACGGTTGCGCCGATTGTTGAGTTTTGGGGATTTGGCGTGGAGCGGAAGCGGCGTTCTGTTGACGAGATTAAACGTGAAATTGACAAGGTTAAATCCAATATTGGTTATGATAAACTTGAAGTACAATTGAATCCGCCGGCCTTAAAGAAATCTGTGCCTGAATTAAAAATTGATCTTTCGGCGATTGCCAAAGGTTATGCGGTAGATGTTGTTTCGCGATTTTGTGCGGAGTCAGGGTTGGGGAATTATATGATTGAGATTGGCGGAGAGATCGGTTGTCGCGGAAACAAGGGAGCGGGCAATGATTGGAGGGTTGGGATTGAGTCGCCGGTTATTATTCCGCGTGGTGATTGGGGCGGGATTTATCAAGTTGTAGTTATTGGAAATCAATGTATGGCGACAAGCGGCGGTAACCGAAATTTTCATGTTATTGAAGGCAGATATTATTCGCATTTGATTGATCCGCGAACAAGTTTACCATGCCAATCGTACGATGAAAATGATTTAGTAACAGAGGAACAACTTGGTTCGGTTTCTGTGTTGGACAAAAATTGTACGCGGGCGGATGCTCTGGCAACTGCACTTTTTGTGTTAGGAGTAACGGAGGGGGTAAAGTTTGCGAATGAACATGGTATTCAGGCGTCGTTTCTTGTGCGTAAGAACAACAAAATACATGAAATCGTTTCAGACTCTTTCTACAATTCCGCCAAAAAACTCCAATCTCGATAAAGTATAATCGTAACTATTCAGCCGCAAGATTCAATTGTTACAAAATTTTTTTATTTTTCAAAAATATCTAAATTGGGGTAGTATTTTTGGGGCAAGATGAATTATAATTCTGCCCCGCGTTGATTGACGCGGTGCAAAGTTGCGGGATTTAAAATTTTGTAACAAAAAATCCGGCAAGGTTAAGTTACGAAAAGTTTGGTTGCGTTCTGTTATAAATTGTGTTTGTACAGAATGAGAATTTTTCGTACAAATTGGTTAGTTATTGCAATGATTTTTTCATGTTATTTTGGAAAAATTTTAAACTGCTCACACTTGAAATTTCCCTTACCGCTGTTTGCTTACCTATCGGAAAGCTGGCTTGATGCTCTTGAGTAACACAATTTATAGTACGAGCTGTATATTGCAATAATTTTTGTAACGTTTAATTCAATTCACTAACAAAATTGAAATGGAGGTGAAAATGAAAAAAAACAAATTTAAGGTTCGGTTGTTGCGATTTCAGTGTTAAAATAGCGACGATTCATGTTAAATAGTCGTCCCTGAAAAAATCATTTGGATCTATCATTTCAGGTCTCATCATAGTTGCAAATTAGAGTTATAATTTGCAATGTAGTTATCGTTTTATCCGATATTTTCCTCAAAACCTTGCAAATATTAGACCTTTTCTCTAACCTAAAAAATACATCAACGCAACAAAAAACCTACAACAAAAAACCGCCTTTAACTCCTCCGAGACCACCCCT
>JAITDV010000308.1 GCA_031282385.1 Planctomycetaceae bacterium
GAAAAGATCTATTATCAAAATTAATTGACAAGGAGTACCCATTCAGATGCTCAAACGAACTCGCCGCGAACAAGTTGGCTACAATTAAAACAACAAAAAGACTTTTTCAGGGACAACTAGTTACAATTTTTGTATGAATTTGTTGTAATCTTTGTATAATTTTTCCCAATCGTTGCTGAAATGTTCTTCGAATTCTTTGATTCGGATTTCGGGGGAATCTTCTGATTGAGGTTTTTTTGCGGCTAGTTTTTTTAGGTAATTTGTGAATTGCACGTTTTTTGTTTTTGACAAAAAATATGTCAACCCCCATGCCATTGCGTAATTGTCCACAACAGTATTTGTGTCTCTTAATAAATTATCATCTTTTATCATATTCTGAATTGGATTGACTGGTTTCTTTTGAATATAATTTCGCAAATCCCGCAACCTGATTTTATTTACCTTCGGCGGCAAACTCCACCCAAGCGAGTCCTTGACATCCGGCGTCTCATGAAACAACGCAATCCCCTCCGCAACCCACAACGGATAAGGTGAAAATCGTTGTTGCATACCATTGTTCATACTAATCTGATGAGTGGCTTCGTGAACTACGGTTGCTATATTGAAAAGGGCGTCTGGTTGCCGTAGATATTGGTTTATTGTTCTTGAATCTGATTTATTGCCTTCTCTTGTTGACTCAAATCCTGCTAAATCGCAAAGCACGACCCGATTCGTCAACTTGCTGTAATAAGCAAGAATATTACGCGACAACTTCAATCCTTCCGACTCGGCATGTTTAAAAAAGTCGTCCCGATTAGAATAAATTATCGCAACCAACGGAAACTCCGGATCCGTCAACTTCAAACCGCAACTGTTCCAATAATTCTTAAATCCGTTGCAAACCCGCTCCAAAAGCCGTGAATACCATTGCGCGAATCCTCGCGACGTCGTATAAACGATCAAAAAATGAGGTTTCTCCATAATTCTATAACCTTTTGTTTGCGGAAATTCTAATTCCAAACGTTTAACATATTCTTTGATCGAATATACTTGAAACGGTTTATTGTCTTCTTTGCGGCTAATTATATTTTCCGGTGTGATGACAAAATATTGACCATCCCGCGACTTGAAAACCAAACCGTCGCGGGCTTCTATCAAGATTTCACCGGATTCGTTGCGAACTGCACCCAAATGGCGGAACTCAATATATTCAAGACCAAACGAAAAATCTAAGAAAAGAAATATTGAAACGAAAATTAAAAAACAACGGAAAACCATGACCGAAAAAATTTGTAAAAATAATGAAAAAAAACGAAAACTCATCTTGGCACAAATAAAAAAAATTGTTACTATCCGCAAGTTACCTCCAGAACAATTATCAACTCACACTTGAATTTTCGGCAAATAGGAACATTAAATTGTGAGTAATATTTCAGTGGAATGTTTTTTATGTTGTTTTTTGAACTAAGGCTGAAAGCCTCGAATCAATAGCTTGGGCTTTCAGCCCATTGACACGAATTTAACTCAAAACAATTTCAAGCATTTCACGATAAAAAAACATTCCACTGAATGAATACAATTGTGAACAGTTTAAAAATACGGAAAAGAATTTGTTTGTCAAGAACTAAGTCAACTCCAGTTTAACAATATTCGATATGAATATGCCAAAAAATTTATTTATGATCGGTAATTGTATTGTAATCTTGATTGCAATTTTGATTACATTTGCAACTTCGTCGTGCCGCAGTACGGATTTTGAGTTTCTTGCGAAAACGTCGATTATTCCAGCATACAGTGACAAGATACCCGGTCTTGATTCGCCTCATGAGCGGCGTAAATTGATTTATGAGAAAGGTGTTGCCGGAGCGGATAAGAGTACGCCGGAGAAGGAACGTGAAATTTTATTTGCGCAATTATGGCAAGAATATTGTACGTCTCCTGATCCGAATATGCGCCGTGAAGCTGTTGATGCAATGGCTAAAATTCCTTACAAGCAAAGGGAAAAATGCATGATTGACGTATTGAAGGATGACAATGCGTTTATAAGAATTTCAGCAGTGGAAGCGTTGGGCAAGATTTACAATAGTGAAAATGAGAAAAGTGAAAATGAGAAAATTGCTGATTTGTTGATCAATCAGATCAAATTGGATACTGATAAGGATGTGCGTATTATTGCGATTCGCGAATTGGGCAAAAAAATAGTTGATCCGCAACTGAACAAAAAAGTTATTATTGCTCTTGGCGATTCGTTGAACGATAAAATTTTGGCAATAAGATATGAGGCAACATCATCACTTAATAAAGTCAGCGGCAAAGATTACGGTAAAGACATAAATCGTTGGGTAAAATATGTTCAAAACATCAAAGGCGAAACAACAGAACTCCCAAAAGAACGAACTTGGGTAGAAAAACTACCGACAATACATTTGCCAATGTTAAAATAATACAATATAAATAGGGAACTCCTAAAAGCTCATTTTGTCCGCGAATTTTCACGAAAGATTACGAATTAAATAATTTGTGCAAATTTGTGTCAATTCGTGGATAAAATAAATTGTAATATTTCAGTGGATTTAGTATTTTGAGTTAATTAATGACTCATGTTACGCAGGAACTAAATAGTTGTCCCTGAAAAAGTCATTTGGTGCTATAAATTCTGGGCTTATCTGGTTGCAATTTAGAGTTATAATTTGCAATATAGTTATTGTTTTATCCGAGATTTTCCTTAAAACTT
>JAITDV010000310.1 GCA_031282385.1 Planctomycetaceae bacterium
AAGTTTTAAGGAAAATCTCGGATAAAACAATAACTATATTGCAAATTATAACTCTAAATTGCAACCAGATAAGCCCAGAATTTATAGCACCAAATGACTTTTTCAGGGACAACTATTTAAAGGGAGTAGTGTTATTATACTTCGCGTTTCCATTGTTTTTGTGAGTTGTATTTTCTTTCTTGATTTTGTTTTTGCGGCAGACGTATTAGATTTACAGCGTCGTTGCCAAGTAAATCGATCAAATTTTTACGCAACACCGAATTGATTGTAACTCTCATATTGCCCGCAGGTTTCATTATCGCTACAGCACCCGACGCAAGTTTAACCAAAAACTCTACCCGCTTCTCGCCAAGATTGCTCCGCAATGTCTCATACAACTGTTTTACTATGTCCGGTTTGTGCCGCTGTTCGTCAAATGTAAATCTGATTCCCGCCGATAACACACTCAATCCTTCCTCAATCGAATACAACTCCGACACTATCAAATTCCCATCGCTTTCACTTTGACTCCGACTCCGATCAATACGCCCCAACGCAAAAACAACCGTATCCGGATTAATTAAATTTTTCGCCTCCGCAATACTATAAGCATCCGACCACATCAGTGAACGTACCGAACCATACGCATCCTCAACCGTAAACATTGCAAACCTCCCTGTCTTGCCGGCTCGACCCCGCGACTCGCTTATCTTAATATCACTCAACATACCCGCAACAACTACACGCTCCTCACTTCTTACACGCGACGCCTCGTCGCAGGTATGCGTCCGCAATTGACTCAAAAAATCCTCCAACTCCTTAAGCGGATGAATCGAAACATAAAAACCAAGCACTTCACGCTCATGCATTCCTTTTTCCTTGTCCGTCCATTCCTGAATCGGCGGTAAACCCAAATTCTTATAAGTCCTATTTGACTCCGACAAATCATTCTCCGCATCTTCTTCAATTCCCTCAAGCAAACTCTTTTGACCGCTGTTTAAGTCTTTGACTTTCGCTTGCCCCGCTCGCAACGCAGTCTCAAGAGATTGCATCAACAACGCACGCGAACAACCAAAACAATCAAAAGCACCTGACTTGATCAACGCTTCCAAAGTTGAACGATTACAAGCACGAGAATCAACACGCTCACAAAAATCAAATATATTTTTAAAATTGCCGCTAGCTTCACGTGTTTGAACAATCTTGTCCGCCGCCCAATCCCCGCAAGCCTTAATCGCCGTCAACGCAAAAAGTATTTTGCCGGATTCAACAGAATAAAGTTGACGCGACTTGTTCACATTAGGAGGCTCAACAGTTATGCCCATACGAGTACAATCCTCAAGATGTTCAACTGTTGAATCTTTCGATTTGAAGTTACGTTTTGAAATATCGCCGGTAAGAAGTGCCGCCATAAATTCCACAGGATAATGCGCCTTCAAATACGCCGTCATATAAGCTACCAACGCATAAGCCGTCGAATGCGATTTGTTAAAACCATAACCCGCAAATTTAATTATCAACTCAAAAATCGCCTCCGCTTTTGCACGCAATAAACCACTCTCAATTGCACCCTCAACAAATTGCACGCGGTATTTGCCAATTTGGTCTTCTTTCTTTTTGCTGATCGCTTTAATACACGAGTACGAATTGCCCAACGGAATCTTGCCCAATCTGTTAAGTATCCGCATAATTTGCTCCTGATAAACCATCACGCCGTTCGTCTCACTCAATATTTCCTGCATAACTTCATGATCGTAAACCGCCGGCTTGCGACCATGTTTCACTTCAACATATTGATCAACCATGCCGCCCTCAAGCGGACCCGGACGATAAAGCGCAAGCGTCGCAATTATGTCCCGAAAATTGTCTGGGCGCATTCGTTGCAACAACTCACGAATCCCGCCGCCCTCAAGTTGAAAAATTCCCTTCGTCTCGCCCCTACAAAGCAAATCATAAGTTTCCTTGTCATCAAGCGGAAATTTATACGGATTAATGTCCTTGCCGGTGGTATTTTTAACAAGCTGTATAGTTTGATCAAGAATCGTAAGATTACGCAAACCCAAAAAATCCATCTTGAGCAACCCGGCTTTCTCAACATCTTGACCTTGCCATTGCGTTACAATATTAATATCCTTCACTTTTTGTAACGGTAAATACTCAGTCAACGGCTTGTCCGCAATCACAACCGCACACGCATGAACTCCCGCTTGACGCGCTAAACCCTCCAACTTCTTCGCATAATCAATCACTTCTCGAACATCACCGTCAGTTTCATAACGTTTCTTTAATTCCTCACTCACTTCAAGCGCCATTTTTATTTTCGCTTTCGGCTCGTCAGGTACTAATTTCGTTACTGCCTCAATTGCATTAATCGGTATATTCAAAACACGCCCCACATCCTTAATCGATTGACGCGCAGCCATTGTCCCAAAAACTCCTATTTGAGCTACATTTGCCTCTCCGTATTTTTCCTTGACATAATCCAGAATCTCGCCCCTACGATTCTGATCAAAATCAATATCAATATCCGGCGCCTCAACACGATTCTCATCAAGAAAACGCTCAAAAAGTAAATCAAACTCCAACGGGCAAACATGCGATAAATTCAACGCATAACAAACAAGCGCACCAACTCCACTACCTCTAGCCGTACGATGTATTCCACGCTCCTCCGCTACTCGCACAAAATCCCAAACAATCAAAAAATAATTCGGAAACCCAAGCTTCTTAATCACAGATAACTCACGATCAAGACGCGCCATAACTTCTTCAGAAAGTACGCCGACTTTGCAACGTTTCGGATTGTCTGCGTATCTTTTTTGCAAACCTTCTATACATATTTTGCGCAAATAATCATCAGACGATAATCCATCCGGAGGCACAAAAACCGGAAAATAACGCTTACCCAACTCCAAATCTATATCAACACGATCCGCAATCTCACAAGAACGCTTAATCGCATCCTCAAACGAAGGCATCGCACGCAACATCTCTCGACCACTTCGCATGTAAAATTGATCAGAATCCATTTTCATACGCTTCGTGTCAGAACGCAACTTGCCGGTATTCACACAAAGCAAAATATCTTGCGCCTCCCAATCATTCTGATAAACATAATGAACATCATTAGTCGCAACCATCGGAATCGCTAAATCATGCGAAATCTGAGAAATCCCCTCAAGAATAATTTTCTGAATCTCAAGCCCGTTGTCTTGCACTTCAAGATAATATCTGTCGCCAAATAACTCCCGATACCATAACGCAATTCGTTTAGCATCGTTAAGACTACTGGCTTCGCCGTTTTCGTTACCTAAAATAGAACGCGAAATTTCACTCGACGCACAACCGCTCAAACAAATCAAACCCTCATTGAGGTCTTTGAGCAATTCCTTATCGATTCGCGGCTTGTAATAGTAACCTTCAAGAAATGCCGCCGATGATAATTTGAGCAAATTTTTATAACCCGTCCGATTCAACGCAAGCAAAGTCAAATGATAACTCGCGTCTTTTGAAGATGTTGCAGATTTTTCAAAACGACTGCCCGAAGCAATATACGCCTCAAATCCAATTATTGGTTTAACGCCGCAATCGCGGGATTTTTGATAAAACTCAAGCGCACCGTAAAGATTGCCGTGATCTGTTATTGCTATTGACGGCATTTCAAGTTCTTTTGCCCGATTCAATATCGCAGAAATAGTACCGGCACCATCAAGAAGCGAATAATGACTATGACAATGCAAATGCACAAATGGAATATCCATAATTATATTATAGTGTTGAGGGAAATTAGAATTCGGAATACAGAGCTAAGAACTATTTTATTGCTGCTATTCAGGGCTTTCTTTCTAGGTTGCGAAAACA
>JAITDV010000395.1 GCA_031282385.1 Planctomycetaceae bacterium
ATTTTCATTTTTGACTAACATAATTATTGTTACAATAATGCATCAAAAAAATAGTAATTTGATAAACATTTCACACTCAAATTTATAGTGTTAAACGCCATTTTGCAAAAGTTCAGTTAAAATTTTTGCAAAAAATACGCTGAATAATTATAACTGTGTTTTCTATACTGTTTGTACTATAAATTGCGCGACTCAAGAGCGTAAAAGCCGGCTTGTCTATTTGAGAGCTTGTTTTAATGCATTTGTGTAACCGAATTCTAAAGTGTATTTGGTATATGATTGTAAAATTTGAAAAATAATTGTAACAATAAAAAATATGTTTATACGTTTTAATGTTTTTTTGACAGTAATTTTTCTGGCAACTTTTTTGATAATAAAGTTGTTTGTGTCAGATTGGGTATTTGCACAAACGGATAATGATTCAAAAGCAGAAGTATCTGATTCTAATGTTTTGCGTTATCGGCGTTGGCTTGCTCCGTTTGATAAAATTAACGATTGGCCATTTAATGGTGAACGTTATGTTCCAATGCGCCGCGATCTTTTTGAAGGATTGATCAACTCTCATACAGTAACACCCAAAGAATCCGCCAAGTCGCAAAAAAACAAATTCTCCCGAATCGTAATGAACGCACAACTCAAAGGAAACCAACTAGCAAACGGAAAAGGATACTTTGAAATCATACAAGATAAATTGAACTCTCCCCAAACTCCAAACACAAATACCAACCCGCAAAATATTCACCCCGACAGAATTATTAATCTTGAACCTTGGTCTCAATGGATCAATATCACCCAACCTCAAACCAATCCCAATACACCAAATAATATACAACAAAACACACAATTAATTTGTACAAGCGACGGTAAAACATTGTTGATTTTGCCCGATCAAAATAATTTACGTAACGAAAATACCAATAAACCCGAAAACGGAAACGAAAAATTAAATCATTATTTGACTCAATTTATTTATTTCGATTGGTCGTTACGCGGCAAAGTTGATCCTCAAGGGCGGTTGCAATTTGATGTTACATTTCCGCGATCCCTCGGGACGGAGTTTAATATTGAATTGCCTGCGGACAAGATACTTACTTGTTCATCAGGCGTTGTAATTGAAGGCGAAGCGAATGGTCAAAACCGCGAATCACGTAACTGGAAAATTTTGACAGGCACAGTAAATAACGTAACAATAACAGTCTCTAACAAAAATAACCCGCAATCAAAACAATCAAATACCGCTTACAGTCAATCCATATTGTACAACATTTCTACATCGGGTCTTGAAGTTACGGCTACGTTTTCGTTTGATCGAAATGATCCGGCGGTTGATAGTTTTGAGATAGAATTGGATTCTCCACTTGTTTCTGTAGCTGTACATTCCGGCGAAGCGGCAATACTTTCATCTTTTATTGAACAAATTGAACGTGAAAATCATACATTGTTGCGGATTGATTTATCCGGTGTTGCGGCTGCCCGCAGGCATGAAGTAACATTGGTTGCGCTTGCGCCGATTGTAACCGGCAACAGTAGAGCAGATGTGATTATTGAAGATAATATTTGGAAACTTCCGCGAGTTCGAGCAGTTTCAAAAAATCTTTTTTGGAAGGAAACACGCTGCTCTCTTATTGTTCAACGTCCGCTTCAAACTCGCAATTTATCTTTTATAAACAGCATGCAAGTTCGTTCTACAACAGATATGACGCGATCTCCGCATGACACATTTGAGTTGAAATATTTTAATCAAGACGCGCAAGTCGGCGTAAATATTTATCAAGAAGAATCGCGAATCAGTATTGAGAGTTTTATTCAGATTTATTTGAACGATGATTCGATCGGCGGCAATATGACTGCCGCAATCAGAGTAACAGAAGGAAGACGTTTTACATTCACTTTTCCAATTTCGCCCAATTGGGCAATTCATTCCGTTCGGAGTATTGCAGGTGAAGAAATTCTATCGTGGGACATTGTTCAAGCAAAAGATTTGAAAATAGAACTAGATCGTAATTTGCGCAACGATAATATTGAGTCGTTTCTTGCTATTCAATTGAAAAAGCCGCTTGGAGTCGGCGATCTTGTGCGAATTCAGATGGTTGGGCGGTTTCTTACGGATCCGCATCGTGAGTTTAAGTTGTCTGAATTTTCGCCGATATTATTATTGTTACCAAAAAACGAATCGCATTTTATTGCGATTCAAACCGAGTCGTCTTCGCAATTACAATATCGTCTAAAAAATTCTGTTTTATTTGAAATTCGAGATCTGAACGACGCTAAATTACAGCAATTATTTTTCGATCAACCCGAAGGAATATTATTGCCTTTGGATGTGCGGACACATGATATTGCGTTTAAGACCGGCAGGACAAGACCGGATTACGCCGCTGATATTACAGGTAAAATAAATATTGGCATGTACAATTCAACCGCATCGTTCAATTTTAATATCAAACCGCGAGACATGGCAATTGAACGGATTTATGTTTACTTTATTGAAACAAAAAACACAACTGAGAAATCTATAGAAAACTCACACCCCATTACGCAACATAATTCGCAATTATGGCATTGGGATATTTCATCTGAATCAACTCTGCAAGAGAATTATCGTACCAAAATTCCGCATATTACTCCGCGAATTATCAAAGGGCGTGAGCTTGACGAATTTACGGCGGCAATAGCAAATCGGAAATTTCAAGACAATTTTAAGAAAGGAGAATTATGGGAAATCAGATTTTCGCCGCCGCAGAATAATCCGTTTGAAATTTCTGCAACCCGACCGCTTACTGCAACCGATGAAATCATTATTCCGTTTGCGGTATTACCAGCAGCTTTATCACAACATGGTGAAATTTATATTGAATCCGACGGGCAATTTCCATACGCTATCGTTTGCAACAACCTGAAATCAATTCCAACAGATATTTCAAACCGGTATTTAAGCCGATACACGCGTGCGGCATTCGGATTTGATCCAATTGATGAAATGAAACAAAGAAATGAACCGACGTTAAAGTTGCAACGTATTGACATAACTAATACGCCGCCTGAAGCGTGGATTTGGTTGATGAAATTGGAGAGTCAATATGGGATTGACGGAGTTGTCAAGAATTGTGCAAATTTTCATATCGAAAGCCGTGGCAAAGAATCATTGCAGATAACATTACCATCGGGAATAACTGTTGACGACATCGGAGTTGTATGGCTGGACAATAAACAGACAACATGGCGTTCTTCTTCGCCGCAGACTTTAACCGTGTTTATTCCTCCGTCTGAACGTTATGTTACCGTATCGGTTGAATATTCGTACAAAAACTCTAATCAACAAACCGTAACAGAAATCACACCCAAATATCCCGAAACTGATATTCCGGTTTTGAGTAAAAATTGTATCGCGTGGTTTCATCCGGATTATAAAATCATCAATTCATCCGGCATATTTAACGCATCAAGATTTTTCAAATCCGATATTTCAAACGCTTCCGCGTATTTATTCAGACAAAATAAAAATCAACACAAAGCAATGCCGGCGTTACAAAGTTTTAATGAATTGATATTGCAAACAACAGAGAAAAATTCTGAATTGACATGGAAGATTTTGGCGGAAGATGAAAAACGATTTGCAGAATTATTGTTACAAAATATCAGGGCAACGTTGGGCAATGAATCTTATAATACGCCGACAGTTCGGTTTTATGTTGACATGTTGGGACTGGCAAGATGCGGAATAATGCCGAATTCGGTTATCGCAACAGGAAAAAATTTATCGGAAATTTCAGTTTGCAACGGTCTGACAATATTTATTTCAATCACAACCACAGTAGATGGTCAAGACGAATACTCATTTTATTTCACGTCATTTTTGACCGCCGGAATATTTCAACATTTCAACGGAAAACAGATCGGAGACCGCGTGTGGTTTGTGGATAATGATAACCTTGCGAAATTTATTCTTGCAGATGTAGAAGAGACAGCAGGCAAAATTTATGAATCAATGCCAAGCACAACAGTTGGCAAACCTCAAATGCTCAATGTTGCAGATTGGATTCGTACTGTGCAAAAAACAGAAGATATACTCTGGTCAGATACAAATCATTCTTTCCGTCAAGGTAATATTTCACCTGATTGGAAAGCTTATGAAATTAAGGATGACGGCGGAAAAACGTATTTTATTGTACGCAGTAATTTAGTTAAAACTTATTATTTGGCGGCGTTTTTAGTTGTAGTTGTATTGACATGCCGGCGTCCGTTGGCAAGTCCGATATTATTGATTTTGATAATGATTACAAGTCAAACATTGCAATTTTTCTTATCGCCTGTTTATACCGCAATAACAGCAGGAATTTTTGCAGGTGCTGGGATTTCACTTGTATTTGCGTTGATTCGTTCCTATTTATTCGTTCAACAAAATAAAAACGCAACACCAGATAAACCATCTCAAACAGAACCAAACCAGCAAGAAGAAAACATAACCGAATATTTAAACCGTTCACACAGTAGTTTTTGATAACATACGCAGGCTTACATGTCAGAAAACTTGCTTCAACTCAACGTTTTTTTGTACGAGCAGTATATAATCTGTCAACGTTTGTTTCTGTAGATATAATCCGTGTACCAATACGGTCCGACAGAATTTAAATCAACTCCCTGAAATGCCAACTCGTCAAGAGCACGATAAACTTGTACATTGCCTTCGTTGTTGAAATCGAAAATCCACACTTCTGTCGGGTCCATGAAATCAACTAGAGCTTGTTGATGTGTTGTTACGAAAAATTGAGTACCGCCCATATCAGTAACATGATGCCGTATCTGCGCAACAAAAGCTTGAATCTGCGCATCGTCCATACACGCACTCGGCTCCTCAATTCCAACCAACGGCGTCGGTATCGGGTCTTCAAACAACAATAAATGAGAAAATAACCTCAATGCACCTTCACCCATTTGATGAGCATAAAACGGCTTTTCTACGCCTCTTACTTTAAAATAAAGAATCGGACGTCCCATCTCGTTTTTCTCATAAGTTATCTTCTCAACAAACGGAATCTTCCGCGATATTACGTCCAAAATACCCGGTAACTCAAAATGATGTTTTTCATCCATCCGCTTAAATTCCGTTTCAAGACGTCCAGCCGGAATAAACTTAAACTTTGTCGGAATCAATTTTGCCGCATTGTCAGGCGTAAAACATGCAAGATGAAATTGTTCTAAATGACGTTTAAGTTGCGGTATATCCGGTAAATCATCAAAACCGCCAAGCAAACTAAGTACAAGATGCTTTTGATCTGTTCGCTTGACTGTCTCCAAATCAGCAAAATTAGCATTGTGCCAAGGTACAATATGACGTGTGTACTTTTCGCCGTTTTGAAAAAACATTATAGGTTGTGAGGCCGTTACGTGATCATTGCTGCGATAAATAAGTGCTTCCGACTCAACATAAGGTGTTGCGGAACCGACTTTTTTTGTAATATTCAAAGCATAAGTCAATGGACGCGGTTCAGAACACGCCCTAAAAACAATACCAATAGAAATAGGACCAACTCCGCCATGCGTATAAACCAAATCAAAACCGCCGCGCCTTGAAAACGCCTCATCAATCCCAAAATTCAAACAGTCCGCAAGAAACGCAAATACATCCAGAACAGTACTCTTACCGGCACCACTCGCACCAACAAACGTCGTCAAAGGCGTCAACTCATAAGTAGCTAACTCCTGCTCAAGATCCGTTACAAGCGATTGCTGGAAACTCGATCCAAGTGATATTTGTTTTAAGACCTTGTAGTTCTTAACCCAAAAACCTTCAATTACAGGTTGAAATATTGAGAAACTCATCTCTGTATAACAACACCCGATTAAAATTACCCCAATTTACCCGCCGCATATTTCCGATCTTTAAAATTAAAATTTCCTTTGTATAATTGTACCATTAGAAACATTCGGAAACACCGGAAACAACAGCCACACATTACCAACAACACCGCAGAAGCAACACAAAATAACTTAACATTCACCGTACAATACGCCGCTTACACCTGCCCGCCAACACAAATTTATTTGACGAATTGTACACAACCTAACTTATTTGTCCATGCCCTCAGAAATAACAAATGACTTATTGACCAATTCTGTTTTACCATCTCAGAAAATAAAAGAAATTTTGCCGCCGTCTC
The DNA here is from genome assembly GCA_031282385.1 of Planctomycetaceae bacterium. GTDB lineage: Bacteria > Planctomycetota > Planctomycetia > Pirellulales > Thermoguttaceae > WRKP01. The sequence goes on from JAITDV010000395.1 coordinate 6,162, forward strand.
CTCAAGCGTTTATTGTGGATGACTCCATACCAACACGGCGAATATTCCGTAATATCCTAGAAGAATTAGGATTCAAGGTAAACGAAGCTGTCAACGGTAAAGTTGCACTCGAAAAATTGCAAGAGGTATTACCGGAAACGATGATTATCTTTTCTGATATAAGTATGCCGGTAATGGATGGATTCGAATTTTGTTTCAGGTTAATGCAAGAACGATGGTACGACGGCACGCCGTTCGTGTTGGTTTCAACCGAAAGCGACGCAAAAAACGTTATAAAAGGTCTAAAACTCGGTGCCGATGACTTTCTACCAAAACCATTCGACAAAGAAATCGTATCTCTTGTACTATTGAGAATCTTACAATAATCGTAACTATTCAGCCGTTTTAAGCGGTTATTGCACTACACTGCATTCCCGCTTGATATATACTAGACCTTTTCGCTAACCTGTAGGAGACCACCCCTGACGCCTCCGAAGGTGGGGAATAATTCCCCTCCTTCGGAGGCGTCTTCTTATTCCCCTCCTTCGGAGGGGTTAGGGGTGGTCTCGGAGGAGTTAAAGGCGGTTTTTCGTTGTAGGTTTTTTGTTGCGTTGATGT
>JAITDV010000417.1 GCA_031282385.1 Planctomycetaceae bacterium
CAACAGTAGCCGTCCAGTCAAGCACAGCAACAACAGTAATGGTCGTCGGATTTGTCAACAGCCGCATAATGACTCTAGCACAAGGTATGGGTGTAATCATGGGAGCTAATATCGGAACAACCGTTACCGCATGGCTGCTCACCCTAAATATAAGCCAATACGGAATGCCGATTCTTGGCATATCCGCATTGGCTTATATTTTTGCACGAACTGAAAAATCGCGTTTATTGGCAATGGTTGTAATGGGTGTAGGTGCGCTCTTTCTTGGACTTGAACTAATGCAACAGGGCTTCGGTTCACTTCGGGATGCGCCGGAAGTGTCGCGTATAATCGGTTCGTTTTCGGCAAAAACATATATTGGAATTTGGTGCTGCGTCTCCGTCGGATGCATCATGACAATAATTTTACAATCATCTTCCGTAACAATCGCAATTACAATTTCGCTTGTTATGTTGGGTGTAATTGAGTTTGATACAGGAGCTGCGCTTGTGCTGGGAGAAAATATTGGAACAACTTTGACCGCAATATTAGCGTCAATCGGAACTTCACCAAACGCTAGACGCGCTGCAATTTTTCACGCATCGTTCAACGTTATCGGCGTTATCTGCGCAACACTTGTTTTCAGCATATTTTTTATGCCGGTAATATATTTTGTTGTCGGCGTCGATCCGGCAACAGGCATGATCCGCAGCCCATCAACAGGTATCGCACTAATGCATACGTTGTTCAATGTTTCAAGCACAATGATAATGCTTCCGTTTGTACGGTTAGCTGCAAAGGTGTTGAGTTGGGTTGTTAGTGATGTGCCGGAGGAAAAAGCCGACGGCGTATCAAGATTGACAACGCTTGGAATGCATAGGCTGGAGACGCCGACAATGGCAATTGAACGGTCAAGAATTGAGGTTATACGCATGGGACATCTTTGTATTCAGCTTGCGGAAAAGGTTGCGCTTATTGCGGAGTCGCAGGAACCGGATCAAGAACTTGTTGACAGCGCATTTCACGATGAGGAAGTTTTGGATACTTTGCAAGACGAAATTATCGCTTACACCGCAAGATTGTTGTCAGGCAATATCTCACACGACTTGACAGAATCCGCACAACAACAAATAAGAATGGCAGACGAATTAGAATCAATAAGCGATTATCTGGTCGTAATTTTAAAATCAGATATAAAATTGAGAAAAGATGGATTGGCAATTCCAGAACAACAAAAATCCGAATTTAAAGAAATACACGAATTAAATAAAGCCTACACGTCAATGGTTGTCCAATTCTACTCGTCAAGAAAAAACAACGTTACCGATCTAATGACCGAAGTTCACGCACAAGGTCATAACCTCACCCGCAAAGTTAAAGCAGTACGCGATCAATTCATCAAACGCATGTCAATAGAACATTGTGATCCGCAGGTTGTTATTGCGTTCAATACTCAAATCAACGCCTTCCGCCGCGTCCGAGAACACACCCAAAACGTAGCCGAAGCATTGTCAGGACAACATTCCTAATCACCAAAATTAAATTTCAGAATTTACAGACAAGTTTCTCATTTGTAAGTTTTGCAAATTTGCCGGTAAAATTAAAATTATGACTGAATTTATTACTGAAAACTTTTTACTTGAAACTGAAGCCGCAATTCGGCTTTACCATGAATTTGCAGAATCAATGCCGATCATTGATTACCATTGTCATCTTCCGCCTCAAGAAGTTGCAGACAACCGTTGTTTTGAAAATTTGACACGTATTTGGCTTGCCGGCGATCATTATAAATGGCGTGCAATGCGGGCTGCCGGAGTCGATGAACATTTCATTACCGGTCAAGCATCCGATTGGGAGAAATTTGAACATTGGGCAGAAACAACCCCGAAAACATTACGCAATCCACTTTATCATTGGACGCATCTCGAACTCAAACGACCATTCGGCATCAAAAATCGGCTGCTTGCTCCCGATACCGCAAAAAGTATTTGGGACGAAACCAACACAAAACTTCAGCAACCTGAATTTTCCGCACGCGGTATCATGCGTCAAATGAACGTACAGCTTGTTTGCACAACCGATGATCCGGCAGATTCACTTGAATTTCACCGTAAAATTGCAACAGACCAATCATTCGATATTAAAGTATTGCCGACATTCCGACCGGATAAAGTAACACAAATCGCTGCCGCCGCATTGGAACAACGCCAACATATTACCAAAGAAAGTATCCAATCATACAATAATTATCTTGACCGGCTCGGTCATGCCGCCGACATTACAATTAAAAATTTCGATGATTTAATAACTGTATTGAAAAAACGTCATGATTTTTTTCACGAAAACGGTTGCCGGTTATCCGATCACGGTTTTGAACGTTTTGTTTATTCTGCAGATCAAATTGATTGTGCAGAAATTTTTAGACGTTTACGTAAAGGTCAAATTATCAATGAAGTCGAGGTTTGCTTTCTACAATTTGCAATTCTGTATCAAATTGCCCGAATGGATTCAGAACGAGGTTGGACAATGCAACTTCACATTGGAGCAATTCGAAACAATAATTCACGCTTTTTCAAACGTCTTGGCGCCGATTCCGGTTTTGATTCAATAAATGATGGTTATTTTGCATTTCATCTCTCACAGTTTTTTGATCATCTTGATCGTGAAGAAAAATTGCCCAAAACGATTGTTTATAATTTGAATCCGGCGGCAAATGAAATGTTGGCGACAATGATCGGCAATTTCCAAGACGGAAAAACTCCGAGCAAAATGCAATTCGGCAGCGGTTGGTGGTTTTTAGATCAAAAGAAAGGAATGGAAACACAACTTGACACGCTTTCAAATTTGGGTTTATTGAGTCAATTTGTCGGCATGTTGACGGACAGCCGCTCGTTTTTATCTTATACACGGCATGAATATTTCCGCCGAATCCTTTGCAATCTGTTGGGCAAAGATATGAAACAAGGACTTATCCCAAACGATTTTGATCTGGTTGGAGAAATGATAAAAAATATCTGCTACAACAACGCAAAAAATTACTTCGGTTTCTTCAACTAGTTTGTCAGAAAACTTGCATTAACACATTTACGCCGCACGCCGCAACATTCTAAAGAATATTGCGGCGTAAACGTATTCGATCTTGAATTTCATTACATTGATCTATTCTATTCTAATCTATTCTATTCTATTCTAATCTATTCTATTCTAATCTAATTCTATTCAATAAAATTGCCTTCTTAATTGAAAAAAGTTTTTAACGGCATCCTTTGCGCATATTCTGCTTTCGCACCAAGATGAATATACCCTTTTTCCGTCAAACAACGCCCACGCGGAGAACGTAATAACAACTCACTACGCAATATAAACGGCTCAACCTCGTCAATCAATGTGTCCGGCGTAACATTCATCGTATGCGCAACCGACTCTATCCCAACAGGTCCGCCGCCAAAAACACGCAAAATCGTCTCCAAAAATTTTCTGTCTTGCCCATCAAGCCCCAAACAATCAATACCTTGCATTTTAAGCGCATCCTTTGCAACCACCAACGTAATCCTGCCGTTCGCTTCAGCATCCGCAAAATCCCGTACCCACCTTAACCGATTATTCGCCAAACGCGGCGTACCTCGACTCCGAATCGCAATCTCATACGCTGCCTCATCCTCTATTGGAATATTTAACTTAACCGCATTACGCTTGACAATCATCGCTAACTCATCAACATTGTAAAAATCAAGATGCTCCCGCATCTGAAACCTGTCCCGCAACGGAGCAGAAATTAAACCTGTTCGCGTCGTTGCACCAATAAGCGTAAAAGGCTTCAACCGAATATTCAACGTCCTAGCATTTACCCCCTCACCCAAAGTAAGATCAATCCTAAAATCTTCCATCGCCGGATATAAAAACTCCTCCACCGATTTTTGCATTCTATGAATTTCATCTATAAACAATACCGAACCCTCTTCTGCGTTGGTCAAATACGGTACCACATCTTTGGGAGACTTCAACGTCGCACCGTTGCCAATTTGCATCGATACCCCAAGCTCCCGCGGAATACAAGTCGCAAATGTCGTCTTACCCAACCCCGGCGGACCATCAAAAAGAATATGACCAAGCGTCTCTCCCCGCTTCCGCGCCGCACGAATAGAAATCTGCAAACGCGAAAATACTTCACGTTGCCCAATCATATCATTCATACGTTGCGGTCGAAGCAACCGATCCTCCTCCGACAAAATATCCGTAACTAATACGTCGTCAACAGGCTTGTCCGCCGTAACTTTCTTATCCACAACATCGTCCGATACAAAAACTGCCTCACGCATAAAAATAAAACTTAAAATTTAAACTCACCCAAAATATAAATCGCAAACAAAAACATTAATTTGTTTACTCTCAAATTTAAGGCAAGTTTTTCTAACAATACATTGCCCCCAACAAATCAGGAACATCTTAATATCAAAAAAATAACCGCCCGAAATATACTCCATAATCCACTTTTCAAAATCCAGGTTCTCTTTACTAAATTATTCCGAAACATAATATGAAAATCACTTGCGGAGTATATCTATAACAACGAAATTTTGCAATACGTGTTATTGACCAACGAAACTGTTATTGAAATGTTCACACTTTAAATTTCCTTTATCACCGCCTGCTTACTTATCAGAAAGCAAGCTTTGACGCCCCCGAGTCACGCAATTTATAATACGAGCAATATACTTTTTGAAAATCGGTGAAAATCGGTTACTTGACGGAAATTTGATCGCAGTTACAATTTGTCCCGCGCTTCGGTAAAGCGTTGACTTGGATTCAGAATTATTAACACAATTGAAAAAAATAATCAAACTTGCTCCAAACCCAAACACCCCAAACTCAACTCACAATTACATGTCAAACATATCAAAAACCAAAAAAATTGAAATGCTCCAAAAGTCATTGCACCGCCGCTATAAATGGCAGTCCGAATTGCCGGAACGAACCGTCCTCGAACATCTCGTTTACTCCGCACTTCTGGAAAACGCCCCCGCCGAAATAGCTACCACCGCCTACGAAATACTCGAAAGCTATTTTATCGATTGGAACGAAGTCAGAGTAACAACAACACAAGAACTCTCCGAAATAATCACTATTTTGCCAGACCCTACCGACGCCGCCGATCGTGTTCGTAAAGCATTGCGCGGCGTGTTTGAAAAAACTTACATGTTCGATCTCGAAGAATTACGCAAAAAAGGAAAAAGCCTCTCCCAAGCTATCGCCTTTCTCAAATCTCTCGGAACTTTAACCCGCTTTATGGCAGATTACGTAACACAATTCGCTCTCGGCGGTCATGTTATTCCGCTGGACGAATCCGCAATGAGAATCTTTCGTATGCTGGATTTGGCTCAAGTAAACAAAGACCGAACCGAAGAATACGTCCCCGGAATCGAACGCGCAATTCCAAAGAAAAACGGCATAATATTCTCAATGGAATTACATAACTTCGCATTCTTATTGCGAACAGCATTGGACACCAACCAAGACGCAAACGAATACTTATCCGTACTAAAAAATATTGACCCGCAAGCTCTCAACCGTTCTTACACGCCTCCCGTTCTTGTCATTCCTAAACCACAACCAAAAGAAAGAACAATACCTTCACAAGGTGGTATTCCATTTGTTGCCAGTGTTGTTGACGATGAAGATTTTGATGATGAACATGAAGATCATAACGGAGCAGGTGTAGAATTTTTGACGCCAAAATCACTTGATATAAGTTCAGATGGATTGGTCAATGATAATTCTTTTGGCTCCAACAAAACAAAACCAAGATCAAAACCCAAAAAAGAATCAACTCGCGAAAAAACAACCGCCGCCCCAATCGAAAATAAATCAACCGCTTCACCCACACAAAAAACACTAGTAAACTCTATCAACTCCGAAAATAACACAAACTCAAACACCGAACCCACAACACCGGAATCCGCTAATAAAGTTGTTACAAATAATAAAGCAACCGCGCCGGTAAAAACATCTCCAACATCAAAAAACACCGACAACTTAAAAAATAATACCACTCCAAAAAACACAAAATCAACCCAAACAACACCACAAAAATCACCCATCAAAAAACAAACCACAAAAAATAATAAAATAAAAGATACCACTAAACAGAATCCCAAAGCCGTAGTTGTAAATTCACGAAAAGTAAGTTCGCAAAAAAATACAAAACCAATTGATAACCGCGACAAAAAAAATAATTCCAAACACACCAATAAAGAAACCACATCCCAATCAAAAACAAATAAAACAACAAACAATAAAAAACAACAGCTAAAAAAAACAACCGAAAAAACAAATGATAAGACTAACAACAAAATTGTAAAAATAATCTCAAAAGAAAGTAAATCCGTAACAAAACAGTTGCAGAAAAAACGACCGAAATAAATATCAAAAGTTGTTTGTACATTTTGGATGATAATTTACAAAAATTTTAAATTGTTCACACTTTAATTCCTTTATCGCCGCCTGCTTACTTATCATAAAGCAGGCTTTTACACTCTTGAGTCCCGCAATTTATAGTACGAACAGCATATATAACAAAGCAAAATACAGGAGAATTTGTAATGTCTGGACATTCACATTGGGCTGGAATTAAACACAAAAAAGCACTTGTTGACGCTAAACGCGGTAAGCTATGGAGCAAATTGGCAAAAGCAATAATTATCGCAGCTAAAATGGGCGGCGGTGATCCCGATGCAAATATTCGATTGCGAGCGGCAATAGATGAGGCAAAAGCTGTCAGTTTGCCGAAGGAAAATATTACCCGTGCAATTAAACGCGGAACCGGCGAACTTGGCGGAGAACAACTTGACGAGTTAGTTTATGAAGGTTACGGACCCGGTGGAGTTGCAGTTTTGGCAGAAGCAGTTACAGATAATCGTAACCGAACTGCACCCGAAATAAGAAAAATTTTTGAAATATGCGGCGGTAAACTCGGTTCAACAGGTTGTGTTTCTTGGAATTTTGAAAAGAAAGGATTGTTCATTATTCCAAAAGGTAATTTGACAGAAGAAAGCCTAATGGAAGTTGCTCTTGAAGCCGGCGCAGATGACATTACGGAATCGGATGATATTTTTGAAATAACTTGCCTTCCAACCGCTTATGATTCTGTTGCCAAAGCATTAGCAACGGCAAAAATTGAATCCGAAGAATCAAGCTTGCGTCTGATTCCCAAAGATACCGCAGAGGTTAATGATGTTGACTCCGCGTCAAAAATTATCAAATTAATGGAACTGCTGGATGACCACGACGATATTCAAAATGTATCCTCAAACGTAAGTATTCCAGATGAGATTATGAGTCAAATAAGTTGACACGAAATTCTGTTACGAAAATTGTTGTTAGATTTGTTTTTCGTAAACGCGATAAGTTTTTGTGCGGATTGCGCCGCCCTTTTCAAGACTGCCACGGGAAAATGAGTTCGACTCCAATACCCAAGAAAATTCGGCGTCGGTAATTTTGTTCTCTAAAATTTTCGGCACCATTGCGTTTAACAGCAACATACCAAGTCCCATCATTTGATATTCAGGCAAAACATTTGTGCTGATTATTCTAATTGATTTTATGTCCTCTTTTTTTCTTAACAATTTAAAAAGACCAAAAGGAAATAATCGTCCTTTGATTGCTTTTATTCTTGGATTGTAATCCGGCAAAGCAAACGAAGCTCCAACCATTTCACCATTCAACTCAATCGCTGTAGTCAACTCCGGTATCATAAGTCGTTTAAGAAAAAAAGCCATTTCCTTAATCTCCACCTCTTCCATCGGCACAAATCCCCACGTATTTGTCAGCGACTTATTGTAAATTTTCAGAAATTTCTCAACATCATTCTGAAAATTTTTTGTGTCAACAGCTCTAAGTTTTGCACCGGTTCGCTCTTTTATTTTATCGCAAATCGGTTGTAATTTTGCGTTGATATCGGGAAGCATTGTTACTGCACCCCAATATGCGTACAAATCTTGTACTTTTGTAAATTCGTTTTGCACGAAAAGATTTTCGTAGTATTGCGGATTGTATGTCATCATAAAAGTCGGCATCTTATTAACGCCCTCAATAAGCAGCCCAAGCGTATGATTCAATGAAGGATTGACAGGTCCTCTGATAATCTTGCAACCGTTATTTTGTAACCAATTTCCAGCAGTATCAAATAACAACTTTGCCGTATCTACATCGTTGACACATTCAAAAAAACCAAAAAAACCAACTCCGTCTTTATAACGCTCAATATGTCCACGATTAAGAATAGCACAAATCCGCCCAACCGTTCGATTCCCATCAACCGCAATAAACGCTTGACACGAATTTTTAATATAAAACGGATCACGATGCCCAAAAAAAGAAAAACCAACAAGACCGGATTGTTCTATCCGAAGTTGCGGAACCCAACACGGATCATCCTTGTAAAGCGCAGAAGGAAAATCAAGAAAACTTTTTTGCTGAAACCAATTTTTTGCAGCTACAATCTGAATTGACACAATCGGAATTATCGTTTGAATTGATTACGGGCAATAAGGCTTTTTAACCCAATACGTGAAATTTAAACTATATTTATTTACGTTTCATCAGAAATCAAAAAAAGCGGTGTAAGGCTGATAATCCGGTTTATTGATTCAGCCTTATCACCGCTACTTTGTAATAACAACTTTAAACTGTTCACACTCTAAATTTAATTTACCTCAACATACTTACCTATTGGAATCAGGTTTTTACACTATTGAAGCACAAAATTTATAGCACGAGCAGTATATCTATCCGAATTCGATCAAATTATGAATAACTGACTTGCAAACTGAAATTATTTTGCGGAAGAAGGCGGAACAACTTTATCACAAGGATTAGCACTCGCAACCTTTTCACAAGGTTGCGCGGCAACCTTCTCACAAGGTTTAGCAGCTACTTTCTCGCAAGGCGGAGCAGCAACTTTCTCACAAGGTTTGGCAGCTACTTTCTCACAAGGTTTGGCAGCTACTTTCTCACAAGGTTTAGCAGCTACTTTCTCACAAGGTTTAGCAGCTACTT
>JAITDV010000445.1 GCA_031282385.1 Planctomycetaceae bacterium
CGGCAAAATTTATTTCATTCGACAAAGACGAAGTAACAATCGAAAAAGGAAACGGTAAACGTACAAGTATAGAATTAAAATATCTCCGTAAAGTTGACAAAGATTTTGTCAATAAACAATAAAGGCGGGTTTTTGTTGTGTTGATGTATTTTTAGGTTAGAGAAAAGGTCTATTATTTTGATTATCTTGATCGCTTTGATTTTTAAGTTTGGTCTTGGCGGGGGCAAGGGTACGTTTTTACCAGGCGGCGAGAGTACAGTGCCGATTGACAGTACGAATACGAATGCAAAAACTGACCCAAGCCGCAGAACGGCAGCGTGAACGTGAAACAAAAATTATCAATTCAGAGAATGACAGAAAAGAATCGGATACGGCGGATTCAGGCAATGTTACTATCAAGGAAGTTTTGCCGCCAAAATTCGAGATAATAATTTCTTTTGAGGCAAATCAAGATGATCCGGAAATTGCTAAAGAACTCACGTGCAAGTTCGAACAAATTGACACAATTAGCAAGAATACCGATCAAAAAAACCGAAGCTGATCACGTGCGACAGTATGTCAGAATTCGAGTTTGCGATTGAGCGGGAATTGCGGGAGTGGCGGTTAGCGTTCGATTTGGTCAATGATGATACAGTTGCGGGTACGGTTGATGTTGTGCCGGTGTTGTACGTCAAAATGACCCCATATCCAGGCGAAGGTATTTTTCGCAAAATCGAAAACATCGTGCAAACCATCGATACAAAAATCAGCATCACCAGATCCAAAAAATAACAACACAAAAAAGCAATTCGGAATACGGAATGCAGTATTCTGCGTAAAGATATATCAAGTTCATCGTGCCGCCATACGGCAATATGTCGGCAGAAAACAATGTAATCAATTCTTATGCTTGTTCCGTGTGAACTCGGAACATTGTTGTAACGTTTTCTGCCAACATATCATACTAAACAGGACGGAATTTTCTTATCGTTCATTCTGATCACAAACACCTCACCCAATGCAAAATAATCAGAAAAAAATCTAACGAGCCTCAATCATACGGATAGCGATGCACTGATTTTTTGACATATCGCTTCAGTTTGCTTCAGTCAATTTTGCAGTTACGCTTAACATGGTTGAATACAGCAAATCTTATGGAACGATAACCAGATCATTAACGTTGCTAGTGTAAAGTTTATACAAAATATCACTGGTAGCATTCTGCGAAATGGCGTGAACACTCGCATCGCACATTGTAAATGGAACAATTCCAGGGTGAGCAGAATTTATGTGATTGCCGGTATAACATTGAGGAACATTCAACAAAGTTTTATTTTTTACGACAGTGAATGCCAGTGTTGTATAAAGACTCCATAAACTGGTAAAGGCATCATTATCCGCAAGCATAAAAGTATTAGATGTTCCGTCAGTAATATGATCAAATCCTATTCCGGATGCTGCGGGATTGTTCGTAATTGCCGTCTTAAAAACACCATTGGAAGGCATTATATGAACACGGCCGCGAGGATAGTCGGCACTATAGACGGGCTGATTAGTTGTAGTTTCCGTAAAATACAATTTTGACCCTAACTGCAGGTCAAACACTTTAAGTTTTTTGCATAACGTATCACTAAGGTCATAGCTCGGTCTTTTAATAGACGGGCACATCTGGAACTTCAAAATCTCTTTCGCAACAGGTAGTGTGAAAAACCAGCTGCCGTTCTGCCAAGGATACTTTTCAACGAATGCTTGTTGTTCGATATATGGGCAAATGTTGTAGGCAAAAGGAGTGCCGATATTACTCACGCCACTTCCTGTCAAACAGATAAACGGAAGATAGCCGTTTACATCCGTATGGTCATGAACAGCAAGACTCATCTGGTGATGATTATTTGCGCAATAAATTCGCCTTGACGCCTCGCGTGCTGCTTGGATTGCAGGCAAAAGCAACGCGATTAATACGCCAATAACCGTTATTACAACAAGTAATTCAACCAGAGTAAAACCACAAGATGTAACAGCATTGCGGGCATTAAATTTTGAACAATTATGCTTAAAATAATTTTTCAAAATAGTCTTACGCACACGTTCCCGCCGTTCTAACTTTTTAATTGTAAACTGATTTTTTGTTTTCATTTGAAATTTCCTTTTATTTTTTGGGGTTGTAATTTTTCAGAAAGTGATCTTCTATTTTTAAGCTCCAATTTTTTTATTGTTCGATTCATGGCAAAATTTGTCGAATCTTTTTATTAGACCATTTCGCTAACTTGTAGGTGACCACCCCTAACCCCAAAAAGGATAGGCTCGGGGTAGTTTTTCGCAACAGTTTTTTATTACATTTATGTATATTGAATCTTTACGTAGGTACGTGCAAAGGTACACTTCTGCAAAAAACGAAAAGTCGGAGCGTGACATGGACACTGAACGAATGCACTGCGCAAACAATCAGCACTCAAGCGGGCAATAAAAACCATCAATAGATAAACCACAGCCCTCTCGTGTTTCTTTCATACATCGCTCAAGAAACATAAATAGATGACGGTAGGTCTTCTGGCTCTCGGCTAAAAACATCAACCTTCTCGCCCTTATTCTTTCAAGGACAATGGTCTTTACAGAAAAGAAGTTTTTATTGATTTATCTTTCAGACAAATCAGCCAAT
>JAITDV010000465.1 GCA_031282385.1 Planctomycetaceae bacterium
AGCGACAGCTTGAAACAACGCAGCCGCGGAGATACGGTACGATTTATTTATGACGCAAAATTGCCGTGTAATTTGTTGACGGCACTTTTGAAAAAATTCGGTATCAAAAAACGTGATTCCTTAGAAAAAGGCGGACGTTACAACAACTTGCGTGATTTGATGAATTTTCCGCAAAATCTCGGAACAAAAAAAATGCGATACGAACCATTGCAACCGCTCGAAGTTTCAGAATTTTCAATCGGCAAATCAATACTTGATGTAATCCGCGAAAAGGATATACTTTTGCACTATCCGTATCAACCGTTCCAATATATAATTGATTTATTGCGTGAAGCATCAATTGATCCGGCAGTACGTGCAATTAAAATGACTATTTACCGCGCGGCAAAAAATTCGGCAGTAGTAAACGCATTGATAAACGCGGCACGAAACGGTAAAGAAGTAATCGTGTTTGTTGAATTTCAAGCTCGTTTTGACGAAGCCGCAAATATCGAATGGGCTGCAAGAATGCAGGAAGAAGGAATCCGTGTTTTGCCAAGTATTCCGGGAATGAAAGTACATTGCAAAATGATTCTGATTCGCCGCAAAGAAAACGGTACGAATGTTTATTATACCGCCATCGGTACAGGCAACCCGAATGAAATAACAACACGTATTTATTGCGATGAACATTTTTTGACTGCGGACAAAACGATTACTGCCGATGTAAACAAAGTATTTCATTTGCTCGATGACAGAAAATATCAGGTGCCGAAATTTAAGCAAATTATTGTTTCGCCGTTCAGTACGCGTAAATTTTTTCTTGACAAAATCAACAAAGAAATCAAAAACGCAAAACGCGGAAAACCTGCTTGGATAATTTTGAAGATGAATAATCTCGTTGATAAAAAAATTGTTAAACGGCTTTATGAAGCTAGCGCAGCTGGTGTTAGAATTGATTTGATTGTCCGCGGAATTTGTACTTTAGTTCCGGGAGTGCCGCAACACAGTGAAAATATCAGGGCAACGAGAATTGTAGATCGTTTTCTTGAACATTCGCGGATTTTTATTTTTTGTAACAATAATGATCCTGCATATTATATTGGTTCTGCCGATTGTATGGAGCGAAATCTTGATTATAGGTTTGAGGTAATTACACCAATTCGCGATACCGAATTAAAAAAGGATTTATGGGAGTTGTTGCAACGGCAACTTGCAGATAACGTAAAAGCCCGTATAATTAGTGCAAATCACCCAAACGAAAAAATTCACGTTACCAAAGGAAAAAACAAAATCAACTCGCAATTCGAATTTTACCTCTACCTCAAAAATAAACAACAAAATATTGCTATCAAATAATTTAATGTTGTAAATAATCTATTGTAATATCAATATTTATGGCAAAAGATTGTTTGGGCAATTTGGACAAGATAAAAATGTAATCACGATAAACTCGGTTGCGTTACTTATAATATTTAGAAAAAATAGAAAAAAAAGGTAATTTTTTTGTTCCCCCTCTTGCATTTCTTTTAAAACTAACGTAAACTATTTTAAGCGTTGAGTGGACAGGTGTGTTGCCTTTTCTACTCTTAACTAAAAAAATGGTTAACTTTTAGATTTTAGGAGAAAAAAATGAAAAAATTGTTAACATTAACGATTGTTATCGCTTTGTGCTTGTTTGCGGTTGGCTGTGACGACGGCTCCTCGTCAACCAAGACAACTTCCGAAGAATCTACTTTGGTTGTTGCATCGTACACAACGGTTTGGCATGACAACGGTACCAGTTATTCATCGTATGTATATGATGATATTCGGTATTCAGTTACGTCTGTGCCTTTTGAAGGAGTCGAGTATGAAAAAGCGTCGTCCGATTTTGACGGTCCGCTTAGTTCAACTGCTGACATAAACTATGTTGGAACAGCAAGTATTCAGAGCGATCCTTATTTAACGCATTGGCAAGATGGTTCAAGTACATATTCTTCCAAACCATTCGGCGGTGTTACTTACAGACCAAGAACAGTTTACAACAACGAAGAGGACAATTACTATTATTCGAGTTACTACAATAGTTACGTTCTTTACGAAGGAACTGCGACTGAAGGTTCATATAGCGACTATGAATTAGAAGGTGATACTTATGTAAATAAAAACCTGGTTGACAATGACGGAAGAGTAAGTTTAGTAAGTAACGATGATTGAGAATTTTCATAAATCGTTACTGTAATTTGTGACGGATAAATTTGTCGGTAGAATTGAATATAGAGTTATGGTAAATTTTTTCATTTGCGGATGCTAGCAAGTATTTTTACGCTTGCTCTTCCGCAATGAATATTGTGGATGTTGAATTTCTATATTTACGTAACATTTATTTCTCAATTGACTGCAAATTTAGAATACTAAATGTAACTGAATTGTGAAAACGTTTTCAGCAAATTTTAGTAATTTTATTTATTGGGCGTACAACTTGGTTATAATACTTTATAATAAATAAACATCTGTTTACATGAAAATTAGAATAACTTTTATTTTTTATGTACAGATTCTAATTTATTTTATTTATATATTTCCTAAGTTGTTTTTCGAAGCTGTTGAACTCCGTTTTTTCGCAGACGTATTTGGTTGCCAAGACGGGTCGGTGCCGGTTGTTGGTTTATTTACAATAAACTGATATACTTCGGAACGGTTCAACCAGATTGTTTAAAACTTTAAATTTTTAGTTCGGAGGTAAAAAATGAAAAAAATATTAACATTGGCGATTATTGCCGTGTTAGGATTGTTTATTGTCGGTTGCGATGATTCATCAAGTTCTAACAATGATGTCAGTAACGATGATCCGTCGTCCAGTGTTTCGTACACCACAAGATGGATAATATATTTGGATTCAGGAAACGGTTCCACGACGCAATATTCTGTGACGCCAACCCCCTTTGAAGGAATTGAGTATGAATTGACCAATGGTTCAGACAATGTACCGATCAGCGATAGCGCAACCAGAAATTTTTATGGTACAGCTGAAAGGGCTCAAAGACCCTATTTGACTCATTGGAGTTCAGGTGAAGACTCACTTACTATTGCCCCTTACGAGGATGTTTCCTACTCTATGCAAACTGCAAGCAATGAAAATGCAAGTGGTTTGAGTTATAGGACTTATGTTATATGGGAAGGTACGGCTAACGGTAATAAGTCTGATTTTGTTCTTGATTCGCCTAATGTGCCGCCAGACAACGACGGTAATCCAACAGACGGAGATGGTACTGGAGACGGAACTGGAGACGGAACTGGTACGGGAACTGGAGACGGAACTGGTACGGGAACTGGAGACGGAACTGGCACGGGAACTGGAGACGGAACTGACACGGGGACTGGAGACGGAACTGACACGGGGACTGGAGACGGAACAAGTACGGGGACTGGAAATTGAACTGGCTATATACCATACTATTGACAATGAAATTGAAACTACCTGTGAAATAGTCGTGCTTGTGCAATTTGATTTGCTGTCGGAGATTTTTGGGAGTTCGTTGTATTCATACAACAAATTCCTAAAGTGTGGCAAAATAAACATTGCCGAGATCAAAAAAATTGTAAAATTTTGTGTTGGTCACGGCAATGTTTTTAACGGTTTGCCGTAACGAATTTGAAAAGTTAGTTTGTTTACTTTATGGCGTGTCTTTTGGGTGTGGGTTACTTACATCTAAAAGACTATTTTTTAATGAGTAGGTTTTCGATGGTTATCTTTTATTTTGAAATAAATGGTAAACTATATCGGGTTGTTGTTCACTCGCTGTAAAACCGATTCCACACAATTGAACAATACAAAATCAAATAGGAGAATAAAAAATGAGAAATATTTTTGCTTTGGCTTTTGCGCTTTGCTTGTTGATTTCGTTTACCGGATGTTATGACTCGGAAGCGACAACAACGACACCTACCTCAGTTGTCGATAGTAATCCATTGATCGAAACGTCAAGACCTATTATTGATGACACTGACATCATTGATGATACGATTGACGACACAACTGATGATGATACAACCGATGACACAACCGATGACACAACCGATGATACAACAGATGATGAAGATGAAAACGCAGAAAATCTTAGGAATCTGTTTGGTAACGATGGTAATATCCTTGATCTTATAAGATAGAATACAGATCGATTTTCGAGTCGTGAATTAGAACATTTATTTGCGATGTTCACATTAAGCCCGAAGAGATGCCAGTAGTTACAGAGTTGATAGTATAGACAGTTACAATTTAACGTTACGTTAATCGCAAGATATAGTTATTTTTGAAATAAATCTTGTGGTAACTGTCTATTTTTTTTGAATGTAGATTAGAGATTGAGCATATCAATCCATCACTTCAAATTGACTTTTATCAACACCGCAAAGCGGACAAACCCATCCATCAGGAATTTCTTCAAACGGTGTTCCGGGTTTAATTCCGCTATCTGGATCACCAGTTTCTGGGTCATAAACATAACCGCAAACTTGACAAACATATTTTTTCATAATATTTCTCCAAAAAAATCTTGTTAAATGTTAATTTCCTACTCCGAAAAACATTACCGCAATTTCTGTTAAATTGCGGAATTTGCAACAAATAGTAGATTTTTGCTAGAAGCTGCTGTTGGAAATCTCTAAAATTCAACTTGTTTCCCATAAGAGATTCTCAATTTCAGTGTCAGCTTTTTTCTACTAGACCTTTTCTCTAACCTAAAAATACATCAACGCAACAAGAAACCTACAACGAAAAACCGCCTTTAACTCCTCCGAGACTACCCCTAACCCCTCCGAAGGAGGGGAATAAGAATACGCCTTCTTAGGAGGCGAATTATTCCCCTCCTTCGGAGGGGTCAGGGGTGGTCTCCTACGGGTTAGCGAAAAGGTCTACTGAACAACTCCAGAATTGTATCAGCTAAAAAATACAAGACAAGATGATACATGAAAGCCTGCTTTCCGATAGGCAAGCAGGCGAAGGTAAACGAAATTTAAAATGTGAACAGTTTAATACATTTGCGTTACGGAATACTAACGTGCGTTTATTTAGAGTTTCCTCTTTTATTTGTCATCTAGTTCAAATAAATAATTATTTTGTTTTTTAGCGACAGTTACTTTTATTAATGGTTTATCTGGTTGTGCGTATTTTTCTGGTATGGCGGCAGTCATTTTTGGCCGGCGTGCGTATTGCGGGTTTACGGGTACGTCCATTATTGAAGTTGGCGAGTTGGTTTTTTCTTGTGTATCTGTTACTGTAGTGATGTCGTTATCCGCAACAATATTTTTTGATATAAGCACGTTGTATTCTCCGGCAATTGCTCCGTTTTTTTCCGCTCCTGTTGTGAGCAATGAAAAAGTCCCGTCCGATTCTGTAATTGCTGCAGCAACAAATCCCGAAGGGTCTGTAGGATGAAAAGTAACTTGTGCATTGCCCAACGGTTTGCCTTGATACAATATTTTTCCGGTAGCAGGATAAACTTCATGTCCGGTTTTACCGCATCCGTTGAACGACGTAAATAATATCGACAATACCAAAATAGCTGCCGAATATTGCCAATTTGTAATATATTTCATGATATTTTTCCTTTTCTGATTTTTTGATAATGAGTAATTTCTATACTAAACATACATTAGAATTTTGTAACGTTAAAACTGGCAGGCTTTCCGATAAGTAAGCCTGCGCAGATTAATGAAAATTTAAGTATGAATTGTTTAAAATTAATTTGTTTAAAATTAATTTGTTTAAAATTAATAACTATAATTAATAGACCTTTTCTCTAACCTATACATCAACGCAACAAAAAAACTACAACGAAAAACCGCCTTTAACTCCTCCGAAACCACCCCTAACCCCTCCGAAGGAGGGGAATAAGAATACGCCTCCGAGGGAGGCGAATTATTCCCCTCCTTCGGAGGGGGCTTCTTATTCCACTCCTTCGGAGGGGTCAGGGGTGGTTTCCTACAGGTTAGCGAAAAGGTCTAATAACTATTCAGTTGTGTGTTTATTATTGTCAACTATTCTGTTACCCAAGTTTATTTGAGAACGCTACGTTTTTGTCTGCTTCATTCTTATTCCTTAACCACTTTTCTAAACAATTGAATCACGCAACTGAATAGTTACTTTTTTTACGGCAACGATACACTTTCTCCAGCGGCGGCGCTGCCAAGTTTACCTAATACTCCGAATACACTTGGCTCGCTATGATGATCAACCATGTACCATAAAGTTTTTGAAATATCGCCGGATTGAATAGTATTGTTTAGGAAATGAGTAGAACCGTCAGCCATCGCGACATTTGCGCCGCCAGGATGATAACTGCTTAAAGTTATGATCATATTGTAAGATGGACTGTCATTTAACACTCCAACCATACAAGATGGCGAGTTTGGCGGAAGAAGCGAATTAAATGCGGCAATTCCCGAACAACCATCCGCCCACGTCATTCCCATATAACCAACACTACCGTAAGTCCCGTTCTTCCATCCGTTGACTGCATTCAGACACCACGCCATAGTTCCAGTCCAATTACCGGCAATTCCTGCAATATCTCCGCGTGCACGGGCATTGTTTACCGATGATGAATATGAATTGTTGGAACCGCAAAGAACTTCACCTAACAGAAAAGTATTAGTTGTTCCGTCGGATATAAACGAAAAGTTGCGTTTGTTTTTACGTGAAAAACAACCGCGAAAATGTTTAGGTCCATCAGGTCCGTATGGAGGGTTAGGATTGACTTCACCACAATCCCAGTACGTTCCGAAATCGCCAACACTTGCCAGATAATTTCGCCGACCAATGCCATCGCACCGCGTTTTGGCTTTGGGATCAGATGGGCAAATTAGGTTCGGAATTTGTGTTTGCCAAGGAATATAGTTGGTATCCCAAGGGTAAGCGCCAAATGATCCGTAGTTTGTAGTTCCATTTAACGCACAAGCCGTCCCGCCTGTTTCTATCATCTGATAAAGCGGTGATTGTTCCGCGTATGGCAAGAGCATAACTGTCCAACCAATATGGTCGCCGTCACCAGGTCCGCCTTCGCCAAGTGCAGGAAATGTTTCCATCGCGCTATGATGATTGTGGCAAGCAAGCGCCCATTGTTTGAGATTGTTGGCGCATTGCATTCGTTTGGCGGCTTCGCGAGCTGCTTGAACCGCCGGCAAAAGTAACGCAATAAGCAGACCAATAATCGCAATCACTACCAAAAGCTCTACAAGCGTAAAACCAAATAAACCAAGAAAATGGTTGGGAGAAATCCCAAGAAGATTATCATTATGATAATTTGGGCAATTTTTAAATTTACGTCCCCCCCCCCCCTTCTCTATTTTAACATTTGCAGTTACAGCAACTTCAAATTTGAGCAAATCTGAATTTTGATTTGTCTTTTTCATTTTCTCCTCCATTTCAATTTGTTAGTGGATATGATAAACGTAACGAAAATTATTTACGCTGTATTTTTTTCGTTTTGGCAAATACGATTTTGGCAAAATGAGAAAAAATTGACAACGTAATAAACGATTATTTAAACGCGAAAAATTCGTTCTACCTATGCTAATCGTCCTATAAATTGTGTTACCAGAGTGTATAAAAATCTGCTTTCTGGTAGGTAAACAGGCGACGGCAAAGGAAAGTAAAGTGTGAAATGTTTAAAAACGTTATCACACAAAACCAAATCAAATTCATCACGGTTAAACTTAACAATACTGCCCGTACTATAAACTGCGTGACGCAAGAGTGTAAAAAGCCTGACTTACAATAGGTAAGCAGGCGGCGGTAAAGGAAATTTAAAGTGTGAGCAGTTTAAAATTGTGCTAACAAAGATTTCAACAATTCAAGTCAAAAAATCCCCCCAAGCACATTAAACGGGGCATTGTAACATGACCTGCAACAAAACACAACAGCAGTTATTAAAATTTTGTATCATTTCACCCGAATTCAATATTTAAATAAAAAGTAACTGTTCATTGACTGTTTTTTAGATTAGACCTTTTCTCTAACCTAAAAATACATCAACACAACAAAAAACCTACAACGAAAAACCGCCTTTAACTCCTCCGAGACCACCCCTAACCCCTCCGAAGGAAGGGAATAAGAATACGCATCCGAGGGAGGCGACTAAGAAGAAGCATACAAGGGAGGCGAATAAGGAGATGCCTCCTTCGGAGGCGAATATTCCCCTCCTTCGGAGGGGTCGGGGTGGTCTCCTACAGGTTAGCGAAAAGGTCTAGTATATGGACTCTTAATTTCTTGCAGCTGCACGTGGATGTGCTTTTTGATATATTTCAAGTAAATTTGTTGTAGTTAAATGAGTGTAGATTTGTGTTGTGATTAGGCTTTTGTGTCCAAGTAATTCCTGAACACTTCTTATATCTGCACCGTTGTTTAGCAAGTGAGTTGCAAATGTATGTCTTAAAGTATGCGGCGAGGTGCGTTTGTCTAATCCTGCAACTTTGAGATATTTTTCAATCATACGTCCGATACTTCGTGTTGTAAGTCGTCCGCTGAATTTATTCAAAAAAACCGGCAAGTCGGCAGGATTTAAATTTGCGTTTCGTTTTACAATTTTAGGCAATACTTTTTTAACTCGACGTTTTCCTCGCACATTTAACTTGCCCTCAAGTAACTCACGCCGAAAAAAAAACCAACTCTCAAGCGCTTCCGCAGCATAGGAACCAATCAATGCAAAACGTTCTTTGCGACCTTTACCTCTGACTCGTACCAAACCATCCGCCTTACTAATATCGCCCATGTTCATGCCGGTCAACTCACTAACACGAACACCTGATGAATATAACACTTCAAGAATTGCGCGATCACGTACCCCAAACGGCTCTAATGCCGAAGGTGCAAGTAAGAGTTTATTGATTTCGTCTGTTGTTAGAAAAAAAGGAAGCGGTCTGTTATTGCGGGGATTGCGCAGTGGTTTAGCTGGATTCTCCGTTACCCAACCCGCCCGCAATCCATAACGAAAAAAACTACGAAGCGACGCCAACCTACGCGCTATTGTTGCATGAGAATAATTGCCCTCAACCATCGCCGAAACATAACCGCGGAGTTGCAGAGTTGTAATCTCCGCAGGCGCCGGAATACGACCGCCGTACAGATCACTGAAATATTCAATAAACGCATCCATATCTTCGCCATAACTCTTAACCGTAAGTTCAGATGAATTTCGTTCTACTCGCAAATACCGGATAAATTGTTCTAATGCTTTTTGCATAACGTTTTATAAACTGTTCACGAACAATACGTAAAAATATAATCCGTTCCGTTCATATTACATTGGTTTTAATTGTTCAATGATTCTTGTACCCCATGGACGTCTTTGTGTATCGTAAATTTGTCCGCTTGGAACATCGGTGGATTTAAGGTGCAAGACTTTATCGCCTGAAATTGTATGATCCGGCGCAATATCCTCCGGTCGTACAAATCCGCCGACATACATGATTTTGCCTTCTTCGCCGACTTGAGTTGAAATAGTGCCTTCAATATGCAAATTTCCATTTTCCAAAACATCAACCACTTCACACGCAATTACAAATTCAATCGTCTCCGCATGAGTCAAATTTCCTTTGTTTTGAGTTTTGTGATCGATTTCTCCGCCGATTTCAGGTAACGTATCACTAGGTGCGCTTACCGGCATTTTAAATAATCCCTTGAACTTTGACCAATACGTCAATCTCGCTTCCGCTTCAACTTTCTTTGTTTTTGTAAGAGTTGCATTGTTTGTATAATTCCATTTCTTTTTAACATTGACGTAAACAATATCATGCAATTGATGTGCTTTCTGACGCGGTGCAGGTCTATACAATTCTGAGCCTTCTGCCATTGTAATCGGTCGTCCTTCGCCGACTCGCAATGTCGTCGAACCTGAAAGCGAACCGGATTGAGCAACTGCTGCATTATCGTAACAGAAAATAACAAATGACAGAATTAACGTTATGGATAGAAAGTTGAATAAGTTATTCATTTTTGGATTATGGATTAGGGGACAAAACGGTTGACCGAAAATCACTCCGGCAAAATTAGTAAAAGAGTGTAGGCAAGTCAAATTTGATATTTGTAAACTGTTCACACTTGAATTTTCCTTCACCGCCGCCTGCTTACCTATCGGAAAGCAGGCTTTTACGCTCTTCAGTCACGCAATTTATAGTACAAATAGTATATTTATTAGACCTTTTCTCTAACCTAAAAATACACCAACGCAACAAAAAAACTACAACGAAAAACCGCCTTTAACTCCTCCGAGACCACCCCTAACCCCTCCGAAGGAGGGGAATAAGAAGAAACATCCGAGTGAGGCGAATAAGGAGACGCCTCCTTCGGAGGCGAATATTCCCCTCCTTCGGAGGGGGCAGGGGTGGTCTCCTACAGGTTAGCGAAAAGGTCTATTGTATTGAAATTGGGGTTGCGTTTATCTCTACAACTTTTGGTTGGCTGACCATTGCAACAATTTCTATCGGCTGTTGTTTGTTATTACGTTTTTTGACTGTTTCATTAGTTCGATTAATTCTTGTAACGAAAATCGTATCGCCTTCTGAACCGTCTGATTTTGCAATTCCTACCGCGCGAATTACTACACCGTTATTTTTTGACAGAATTGTAACTACATCGCCTTTGCGAACCCAAGTTGGCCGTTTGATTTTTCCTTGTGTAACAATGTCTCCTCCGCGAATATTTACAGTAGTTTCTTTACCGATTACTTCGTTTATATTTATAAAGTATTCGCTGTTTTTGCCTGTGTTGTTATCAAAATTTATATTTTCAAATTCGCCGATTTTAACATCTGATTCGTTTATGATATATCCTTTAGGCAGGTTACGCACGACCATTACGCAATTTGTAACCGGAGTTAAATTAGCGTCAACTAAAACAACAACATTCTGATTTGTTTTTGAATCAATCCGTTGCAATTTAATTTGAAATTTCTGTTTTCCGGTAAAAGGAGCAATACCGCCGTCAATTTCACTTATTTGTCCGTTTGTTGCAAGGGCGAATGTTTGTTCGCGTGAAAGTTTCAATGCAACGTTCAATGTAGATTGTTGAATTGGTGAATTTGCGGATAAGAGTTGTGTAAGATGAATACGGATAGACTCTGCGATAAGTTTCTCCATTTGTTTAATAAATTCCGGTGATATATTTCGTAACGATAAACTGGATTGAGTTTGAGCGGGTGTTAATGTTGTAGTTGTGTTGGTATTTGGAGAGTTCAGGGTTGCCTGAATTATTTTGTTATTATTGTTGTTGTAATTATTTGCGGCAACAAAATTTGACATAGAATTGCTGTAGTTTGTGTTTGATATTGTAATTTTTTTTGCGCCGGAGAATTTATGATCAAATACATTTACGCCAAGCCGTACAAGTATATCACGAATTTCAGTCATTGATACGGTTCGTGGTTCGTTGTTTTGCGGCGACTGGAAAAGTACAATTTGTTTCAATTGATTTGATTCTGATTCTGAACCCGAAATAATCTCAGCGACATCACCAAGCCGAACTAAAACATCAGCCGCTTGTGAATTCGTATTGAATCTAATCTCCGCCGCAAAAATAAAATTTACGGCAAACATAATTACGCAAAAAAAATAAATTTGTACAAAAATTCTTGTCATTAAATTGAATAGCGGTTTGTATTAATGTTGTAATATAATGTTCGTACTATAAATTGTGTGACTCAATAGCGTAAAAGCCTGTTTTCCGATAGGTAAGCAGGCGGCGGTAAAGGAAAATTCAAGTGTGAACAGTTAAAAATATATTAGACCTTTTCTCTAACCTAAAAATACATCAACGCAACGAAAAAACTACAACGAAAAACAGCCTTTAACTCCTCCGAGACCACCCCTAACCCCTCCGAAGGAGGGGAATAAGAAGACGCCTCCGAAGGAGGCGAATAATTCCCCTCCTTCGGAGGGGTTAGGGGTGGTCTCGGAGGAGTTAAAGGCGGTTTTTCGTTGTAGGTTTTTTGTTGCGTTGATGTATTTTCAGGTTAG
>JAITDV010000474.1 GCA_031282385.1 Planctomycetaceae bacterium
AACAAAAAAACTACAACAAAAAACCGCCTTTAACTCCTCCGAGACCACCCCTAACCCCTCCGAAGGAGGGGAATAAGAAGACGCCTCCGAGAGAGGCGAATTATTCCCCGCCGAAGGAGGGGTCAGGGGTGCTCTCGGAGGAGTTAGCGAAAAGGTCTAGTAATTTGTTACCGTTCACTGTACAGTTAAAAAACGTTAACAAATATTTCACCCCAAAAGAAGTCATTCATAGTTGACAGTAGGTAACGAATAGGTAAATGCCGATTATTTAATATCTTTCGATAAATAATGCACTTGCAAACTATTCGCTATTCACTAATAAGGTAAGTTTGTTAAGAAAACCAAGTTGTCCATATTGTCGGTCTGCAAGATAAATCAACCTTATGGTAGGCATTTCGTCAGATGGTTTCACCCTCCGCAACTACTTACTTAAAACTTCCCAAATTCGGGCGGTCTTGTCCAAACTTGCGTTAACCGCATTCTTGCCGTCGGGGGAAAAAGCGACAGAAAACGCTCTTGCCTCATGTCTGTTGAGTTTGAGTAATTCCTCGGCAATAACAAATCATGCGCCGTTAAGGTTGTTAAATGTCCACACTCCCAAAGTTAGGACGAAGACAAAAGTTAAAATAGTTTTCAATGTTCTTTGCATAATTGTTAAATTTGGTTAATTGTTTGTGAGCAACTATTCAGTCGTATGTTTTCTTATCGGCAACAATTCTGTTACCCAAACCCAATAATCCGCAATGGACAACATAGTTTTCCGAACGGTCCCACTAATTTATATTGTGTTGTTTTTTGATTGCACGAATTCGGCGGCTGAATAATTACAAATAAATTCAACTCTAATTACAATCGTTGTTATTCTGATTTTCAAACGATTTGAACAAAACAATTTATTTTCCTGCTGCGGCTTCTTTTCTTTCTTTTATTATTACTTCTTGAATTGAGCTTGGTACTTTTTTGTATTTTAGAAATTCCATAGAGAAAGTACCTTGACCTTGCGTCATACTTCTCAAAGTTGTCGAATATCCGAAAGTTTCGGCAAGCGGAATTTCGCCTTCTATTCTTGTTATTGCCCCAACAGTTTCTGTAACGTTTATTATTCCTCTTCGCGAATTCAAATCACCAACAACATTACCTTGAAACTGACTTGGGCATTCTATTTCCATCTTCATTACCGGTTCAAGTAAAGTCGGTTTCATTCGCGGAAATGTCTCACGCAACGCCGTTTGCGCGCAAATCCGAAACGCTAAATCCGAACTGTCAACAGTATGAAAAGAACCGTCATCAACAAGAACACTCAATCCGACAACAGGAAATCCCGCAACAGGTCCTTTTTCCAAAGAACTTCTCAATCCTTTTTCTATTGCCGGAATATAATTCGATGGAATTGTTCCGCCTACTATTTTTTCTTCAAATATAAAAGTCTCCGTCGTATCTGCATCCTCCGGTATCGGCGACATTCGACCAACAATATGCGCGTATTGACCGCTACCGCCCGATTGCTTTTTGTGCTTTATATCAAAATCAACCGGAATTGTCGGAGCTTCCCGATAATTCACTTTCGGAGGCGACGTCTCAACATCAACCTTGTACTCACGCCGTATCCGCTCAACATAAACATCCAAATGTAACTCGCCCATTCCCGCCATGAGCGTTTCGCCGCTTTCTTGATCTGTCGAAATTGATAACGTCGGGTCTTCCTTGCGAAATCGATAAAGTGCCTTGCTCAATCTGTCTGCATCTTTTGTTGCCTTTGCCCTAATCGCAATCCGAATCACCGGATCCGGTACATACATTGACTCCAACGTACAATAATCTTTCTCTGCCGCAAACGTATCTCCGCTCGAACAATCAATACCAATTACCGCCACAATATCACCCGCACCGGCAGACTCAATTTCTTCACGGCTGTCCGCGTGCATTCTAAAAATACGGCTGATTCTTTCTTTGTTGCCCGTGCGTTGATTGAAATACGATTCGCCTTTTTTTAACATACCTTGATAAATCCGCATAAAAGTCAATGTTCCATACGGATCCTCAATTATCTTAAACGCCATCGCAACTACCGGTTCATTTGAATCAGGTTTAAGAAGTAATTTATTATTTTCATTTTTTCCATCTTCCGATTTTTCATCATCTTGCAAATTTTCATGTCCGCTTCGCCACGCATAATTATCACAGTCCAACGGCGAAGGAAGATAAGATACTACCGCATCGATCAAAGGTTGAACGCCTTTATTTTTGTAGGCTGTTGCAAGAAAAACCGGCGTAAGTTGACGCGACCACACCGCAAGACGAACAACACTATGAATCAATTCCACAGGCGGTGTCTGCTCCTCAAGAAGCAATTCCATCATCTCATCACTAAACATCGCAAGAGTCTCAAGCAAACCACGACGCGCAACATCCGCTTCCTTGACCAAATCAGAAGGAATCGCTTCAATCCGTATTTTTTCACCTTGTTCGCCGTCAAAATAAACCGCATTATTTTTCACCAGATCAATAACTCCGCAAAAATCCGACTCCTTGCCAATCGGAAGTTGCATTAAAATCGCACCGCACGCAAGTTTATCATTAAGTTGTTCGACAACACGATACGGATCAGCACCGACACGGTCCATTTTGTTGATC
>JAITDV010000564.1 GCA_031282385.1 Planctomycetaceae bacterium
CAATTCGACTCCAAAATCGGACAACAATATTTACGCGCAAGATATTATGATCCAGTAACAGGAAGGTTTAATAGGCTTGATCCGTTTTTCGGTAATATAAACGAACCATTATCGTTACATAAATATCTGTACACTCATACGGATCCTGTAAATGGAATTGACCCAAGTGGTAATGTAACAACAGGAACTGGACAGAGAGTTCATGCTGTTATATCAGCTCTTTATGCCGCTCATCATTTTGGCAATGATGTTAGATTAGGACTTGGATTGCCTGGATTCGCAAGAGTAATTATGCCAGATATTCTCGATAGGACGCTTGCAGAAATAGGTGATATTAAGCCATTGTCTCAATATGGTTTTCGAACAGGTGAAGTACAAGTGAATGTGGCAGTTGCTCTTGCTAATGGCGTAAAGACAACGTATCATGGTACGGTTTACACGCCTAGTGTAGCTTTGACACATTACAATACCCAACGGCAGTTATGGATACCAATGACTTGGAACCCCGAAGGGATGGTGGTCCCAATCAGTTCAACGGAAGCAGCAATGATAATTGGTACATTAAATGGTGTACTTTACTATTTAACGATTCCTAAAATAAAACAACCACTTCCGTCTCTCGTGGTAGTGCCAGAATCTGCGCCTGTGTCTGTACCTGTACATACTACAGACTCAGTATTTAAAACAATTGCTCAGGACATACTAAGAGATATACAATCTGGATTGGCAGCCGATCCGATACAACAGCTTATATACTCAATAAAAATTGAACATGCTGCTGCCGCCGTAGGGTTAGTAACTTTAGGTCTTGGAGGGGCTACTTTAGTGTCAAATGCCAATCGACTGAGGCTTTCAATGGCGAATGTTATAACAGTACCCGTTTGTGCTGTTATGTGTGTTGGTTTTTAACAAATTATGGGACATATGCAAACTAAATCGGAAAACTTATTGACAAAAGAAACGCAAATGCAAGATGATATTTATAGATTAAGCTGTGAAATTATTGCAGAAACGAACCACAATTCCATTTTACAATCTATTCGTTATTTAGAAGAAAACCCAAAAAATAGTCCTTATGACGCAATTGTATTGGCATTGCAGGAGGGTAAAAAAGAAGAGTTTTTCAGACTTTTTACTAAATTAAATCCCAATATAGCATGGACAGACTCGTACAATAACAACTTTTTAGGATTTGCCGTTACTGGAGAAAACCTCACAGTCATAAAATTTTTAATTGAGATGGGATGTGAAATAAATCATCCTGGACGATATAACATCACACCACTTATTGGTGCTTGTATGCAAATACCTAACAGTAAGCAAAAAATGAGAAAAATAATAGAATATATTCTTGAGGCTGGCGCAGATGTTTCTCTGGTTGATGATATGGGACATAATGCTTTATATTATGCGATGCAAACGTATTATGATAATGAGTTGTACATTAAACTTACACCACCAATAACCAATTAATTGTTACAAATAAATATTATGGGAGCTTTTTTTGATTCTATACACATCCGGACAATACAAATTGAAACGTTTAATGATATGTTGATGGAGATAGCATATGGGCGATTCTCTTACATTCTTACAACACCATATCATGGTTGGATTTCATTATTGTTAGATGAAAATGGGTTACACCTGGATGAAGAAAATAACGATATTTGTCTGGAATTATCACGCCGTTGCAATTCATTTATATTAAAAACTAAAGAATATGATAGTGATATTTTTTTCTATACCTGTTTTTTAAATGGCAAAGTCATTGATTCATTTGTTTCGCATCCAGATTATTTTGCACCGATAAGTCAAGAAGAAAGAAAGAAATCTCGCGGTCAACCTGAATTGTGGGTTGGCTTGCTTGATTTTTCCGTAGATATTAATGAGTTACGGAAAGTATTGGATTTAACACAATCAAATTATCTCTGTGAATTTAATGGTCCCGAAAAATTTGCAGGGTTGTTGTTTCTTGATAACACTTGTACAAACTATTATATGTCGAAAGAAACTGAACTTGATTCAGAGTGGATAACGTATAATCATATTGATGCTACTAATACCAAGTCCACATGACAGCATATTATGAAATTTAGAATTAATGTATCATATAAATAGAAAATTCGTGTTTTTGTGTTATTGAGAAATGTAAGGTTTGAGGAGTATATTCTATGAAATGGTTATATAAATTTATAAGTTCTACTAAACTGTTCTCCCCAAATTTTTGGGCATTGGTCTATGGTTTTACTATTTTTATATTAATCATTGTTTGTATTATAGCTTATGGACATTGGATACCCCAAACAAAAACGCTGGATTCCTTAAATGACTTTCCACTAAAATTACCTGCCAATTTTGCTGATTTCCCATCAACTGTACCATGCACATGGGCTATTTTATCTTACGGTAGTTGAGATGTTCTTTTGGGAAAACATCTGGCTTACGGGATGTTGCAAAGAGGCAGGTTGATTTTAATTTATCTCAAGAATGAAAACAGCAAATTTCCTCTGAACCAGTCTCACGGTATGATAGTCATAGAACCACCCATAAAAAAACGAAATGACCAGAGAATACTACATAGAAATAAATAAATGGTCAAGTGCAAGCGAATTTGCCGCACCTGAGTGCAAGCGAATTTGCCGCATACGTTGCCAAATTTTTTATATTTTTTATACTATTTTTTTGTTTATTTTATAACCTTAACCTTTAACTCTCTTTTTATTATGCGGGAAAA
>JAITDV010000607.1 GCA_031282385.1 Planctomycetaceae bacterium
GTTGCGAAACCGGCACTTCCGGCTTTGTTGGAGCAGGCGTCGGTTGCGAAACCGGCACTTCCGGCTTTGTTGGAGCAGGCGTCGGTTGCGAAACCGGCACTTCCGGTTTTGTTGAAGCAGGCGTCGGCGGAGTTACTGGTTCTGGGACAACTATTGGTTTCATTTTATTGGGAATATCCGGATCGTTGTTCTCCGAACAACCACATTGGAACGCCAACAAAATTACCGACATAAAAATTAAAGTTCGCTTCATGATTTTTCTCCTGAAATTTTTTACTGTTTAAAGTTGAAAAGAAAATTATGGTTAAAATTTATATTCTTCATACATTACAATTCAGTTTTCTTTTTTGTAAAGTTCATTAGAGACAAAAGAGATTCTGAGGACACGGCAAACATGAACATTAACTCGAAAAAACCGAAAATTCAAGCACAATGAATATAATGCCGCCAAAAAACACAATCTGACAGCAACACAACAATTATTTGAACTTAATAAATTGTTCATAATTTAATTTTCGGTAAAGCGCTCAAACTTACCTTTCGGAAAACTTGCTTTAACGCTTTTTTGTTACCGAATCCTAAAATATGTTCGGAATAGTTCAAATTTAAAAAACAAAAAAACACTGCTGGCAATCAAAATAACAAATACAATCAATTTTTACTTTGCACACTTTGAAATTTCAGTT
Source organism: Planctomycetaceae bacterium (assembly GCA_031282385.1). Taxonomy (GTDB): domain Bacteria; phylum Planctomycetota; class Planctomycetia; order Pirellulales; family Thermoguttaceae; genus WRKP01. Next base: position 687 of record JAITDV010000607.1, read on the forward strand.
TTCTTTTTTTTAATGGACATTATTGTCAAAATGGACATTGGGTTTATGACAAACATGAACACTAACCTAAAAACAAATTTCAAGTGTGATAAACTGTTCGCACTTTAAATTTCCTTTACCGCATCCTACTTACCGATTGGCAAGCATGCTTCTATGCTCTTGAGTCGCAATTTATAGTACGAACAGTATAGAGCGGCGTTATTTTTTTTTGTCTGCATATTCTTTGCGAGCCAAACCTGCCGCGCCGATATAACCTGCATTTGACCCAAGTACAGGAAAATCTATTACCAAATTATCCGCAATCGCTTTGAACGTGTAATTTTTTACGCCGTCAATAACGCTTTGCAAAAACCGTCTTCCTACAGCCGAGTCTTTACCTCCGAATGTCATTGCGCCGCCCAGCAAAATACAAGCCGGATCAATTGTATGCAGAATAGAAGTAATTCCAATTGCCAGATAATTTGCTGTCTCAACAACTATCTCAATCGCTAACACATCGCCATTTTCAGCTTCGTTGTAAACTATTCTTGCAATATCGCACAATCGCGTTTCCGGCGTAATATGATTTCTGATAGAAGAATTTCGGAAATTTGTCAATTGTAAAGTCCGACGCGCTACTCCCAACGCACCCGCATACGCTTCAAGATGTCCACGAACTCCACAGCCGCAAAGCATCGCGTCTTTTGAGTTGTCAATTATAATATGTCCGCACTCGCCGCCATAACCGTTGAAACCATTGACCGAACGTCCGTCAATAATTATCCCGCATCCGATTCCCGTTCCCAACGTCAACAACGCCACACTCGGATACCCCGCCGCAGAACCAACCCAATACTCGCCATAAGCCGCTGCATTTGCATCATTACAAAAAACCACCGGCATCTTAATACTGTTCTCCAATTCCGCCGCAATCGGAAATCTATTCCAGCCGCTCAAATTCGGCAACTCCCGCAAGCATTGAGTGTTTTGATCCATCGTTCCCGGAATTCCAAGACCAATTCCGCAACAATTAGATTCCTTAATTCCTAGACGATTAAACATCATACGAATTGATTCGGTGATTAATTTCACGGCATTGTGCGGGTCTGCTTCCGTTTTAATCGCAACAAAACTACGGTTTGTTCCATTCGCTTCCAACTCGCCAACATGAATTGATCGACCAAAATCATCAACAAGCCCTATCTTCATACTTGTTCCGCCAACATCCACCCCGACAAAAAACGGCGCAGACGCATCGCTTGCCGTAAGCAACTCTCTTTGATTCCGACACATGAAATATTTCGACTTCTTTGAATTGAATATTTGATTTTAATACTGTTGCCGCCGTTACAATAGTTTAACTAAAAACAACAACAAACAGATATGTATCCTTGCCAATAAAAACACAAATAACTACTCAATTAACCACAAGCTACACAAAAAATAACTCGTGCTGAAAAATTGAGGGCATTATTGTACCGCAACAAATAAACATGATAAAGAGGTAACAACAAATCCAGATACTTTCAAACTGTTAACTCTTTAATTTTCCTTTACAGCTGCCTGCTTACTTATCAGAAAGCAGACTTTTACGCTTTTATGTTGCGCAATTTATAGTACGAACAGCATATTGTAACTGTTCAGCTGCTGGATTCAATCGTTTAGGAAAAGGGATTGGGAACGAAGCGAACAAAAACGCAGCGATCTAAAGTAAACAACCCTTATTCATCCAATTTCTCTTAGTAGCAGACAACGCAAAAAAATGCGATCTTATTCCCTTATTCTTTCGATGGTGAATTTAAGACAAAATCAAACAAAACATAAAGACATAAGGGCGCATTGGGGGAAATTTTGGGCTACTAAGAGTAAGCTGACAAATAAAGGTTGGAATATTAAAGCCGTTCGGCTTATTGGGCTTGGAGAACAAAATTGTTGTTGATAATAAACACACAACTGAATAGTTACCTTTTATTTTTGTGCAACTTTTTAATTCTATTCTGCTCGTACTATAAATTGCAGAAATTGAGAACGTCAAAACCTGCTTTCCGATAGATAAACAGGCAACGGTAAAGAAAATGTAAAGTAAGAACAGTTTAAATTGATCGCTTATGAATTTGTCAGTAACTTTCGTGAGTTTATCTAGTGAAAAGTTGGTTTTGGGGTTGTCAAGTTTTAATATCTGTTCGGTGTGTTTTTGACAATTAGTATCAATTGTGTTTCAAATTTGATCCATTCTTGTTTTGCATTTCGGCAGGGCTTTTATGAAATTTTTGCCGTAATGTTTAGAATGAATTCTTGGGTCAAGAACTACTACAAGTCCGTGATCCGATTTTGTTCTAATCAATCTGCCGAAGCCTTGTTTAAATTTCAAGATTGCATTTGGGAGTTGGTATTCATTGAATGGATTACCGCCGCGGTTTCTGATCGATTCTATTTTCGCTTCAACAACAGGTTGATTTGGTACAAGAAATGGAAGTTTTGTAATGATTACATTTCTTAACGAATTCCCCGGTACATCTACGCCTTGCCAAAAACTATCTGTTCCGAATAGAACAGCGCGATTTGAATTTCTGAATTGACGAACCATTTCACTTCGCGGCATACCTTCACCTTGAATAAACAACGGCATATCATTGTCGGCAAGCCATGACGTTATATCATTCGCAGTACGCCGCAGCAAACCATACGCCGTAAAAAGTACAAAAGTACCGCCATCCGTCTCCGCAAGATAACGCCGAATTGCCGCCGAATAATAAGGACGCAAAATCTCATCACGTGAATCCGGCGCAGGCGCATCACGCACCATCACAAACGTAACTTGTTCAGCATAGTTAAACGGACTGCCAAGCTTCAACGTTTCAATTGAAGACATTCCTATCTGTGTCTTGAAAAATGTAAAAGGATCAGACATTTGTTAATTGTAATTGCGTAATATTTCAATGGAATTATTGTTTTGAGTCAATTAATAACTCATGTTATGCAGGGGCTAAATATCAGTTTTTCCTTCTCCCTTAAAGGGGCGTGGAAAAATTTTAATTCTACAGGATGTTGTTTTATCGACTTTTTTACTTACAGTGCGTAACATGAGTTAGTAAAAATTAGGTTGTTTATTCGATATTCACGTGTTCAAAAAATTCCACTGAATAGATACGTATTTGTATATTTTATGAGTAGATTTTTTACGAATTCAAAAGAAATGCAAATTCTCTTTACTTATTTTTATTCTTATTTTTCTTTTGTCTTAATTCTTTTGCTTGTTTTATTTGTTCGGGAGTGATGTTATTGCTGATATTATCTTGTACTTTGCAATCCGTGATTTTTTTTCGTAGGTTTTCTGCACCTGATTTTGTAACGGCAGTTTTTGTTACGATAATTTCTTTCAATTTTTTGAATTTCACAACGTCTTCAATAACCTCATCCGTAATTTCTGTGCCGCCCAAATGCAGCCATTCAAGATTGACTACATCCAAAATATTCCGCACTCCTGTATTACTAATTCGGCACAAATCAAGATTGAGCCGTGTTATTGTTTTAACGGATGCGAAATCTTTAAGAACGCCTACTCCCGCATCTGTAACTTCGGTCAAATATAGATTCAAGTTTTTGAGTTTCGTAAGCGTTTTTAGCGCCGCAAGACCGGCGTCGCCGAATGCAGTTTGACTCACATCAATATCTTGAAGCGTAGAAATCTTCGCAAGTTTTTCTCCCGCTGCGTCTGTAATTACCGTATTGCTCAACCTTACTTTCCGCAACTTTTTCAGTTGAACAAGATAATCAAGTCCCGCATCTGTTATTACTGTTCCTCCGAGCGTTAATTCTACCAATTCAGGATTGTTCAACACGATTTCTTCAAGTTTAACATCTGTTGTTGCGGTATTGTCCAATTTGAGTACACGAGTTGCTTGTTTTTTGTTGACAGTATTATTCTCTGCCGCACACGTGATTTTTTGTAACAAAAATCCCGAATCCAAAATTTGAACAAACAGCAATACAAAAAATAACTTCACAGCAACAAGTATCAGTTTCTCCAAACGCATATATTCGTAAATGAGAGATTTATTATTTTTTGCTTGTGAGTAATTTTTATCCGTTTTGAAACTGTTCTCACTTGCGCTTTGGGCAACCAATACCGGTTTACTTATCAGACCGCCAACATTACTGATTTCACGGCGTTGAATTTTAAAATACTTTTGATACATTTTCATTTCATTTTTTGGGGTTAAATTTTGTAATTTTAGAAACGCGGATCACACCGCACAATTATATTTCAAAAAATTACAGATAATCGGTAATTGCGGGTTCGCCAAGAATTGAATAATCAATTTTGCCGAATTCAATTTCAGGCACAACATCTATTGAATCGTATTTTGCCGCATATTCAATATCTTTATAGTGTCCAAGTTGCAGGAGTTTTTTTGCCCCATCGCTAATTAGTAAATTGGTATGCAAGTTTCTATTTTGCGATTCCTGATTCCAAGTTGTAAGACAAAATTCCGCCGTCTTGTCCAAAATAACTTTATCATTCACAGACTTCAACTTAAACACAATCAATCCCGCTAAAAGAATGTCCTCCGACGTAACTCGACCTTCCGTACCAGAACATATCAACGTAACACAATCCTCACCAACTAACCTTCTACACAACTCGCCAACATTGACAAAACTGCCAAGCAATAATTTTTTAGCCGTCTTCGCCGTAATCATCGCAAGCGTACCATTTGTACTCGTGAATACTATTGTTTTATTTCGGACGACTTCCGGAATCATGTCCAATGGGGAATTCCCGACGTCAAATTGTTCAATGCGTTCGCAGCCGCGTTCGCCTCCAAGAATAATATTACTTGCTCCGAATTCTTTAAACCGCAACGCATCCTCTACACGCAACACCGGAATTATAGCACGTAAACCGGCAAATACTCCATACGCCAATGTCGTTGTAGATCGCAAAACATCTATCACAACCGCACAAGAACCCGCAATAACTCCAACTTTTCCTTTAGCATCAACAGGCAATTTGAATACATTAATTGTTTTGTTCATAATTATATTTTCCGTAACTATTCATTGATTGTTTTTAAGTTGCGAATGGCATTTTCTACAATATTGGCTTCTTCGATGGTGTTGATTCCGAGAGTTTCAATTGGTGTTAGGACTGGCAACGCGATTACTTTTTTGTTCTGGTTTTTTAGTACGGCTGGAATGTCCGTAATGTAATATTCATTTTGTGAATTATTCGCACGTAACTCGCCAAGAGCATTCAATAAATCCGGCGTATGAAAAACATAATAACTCATATTCACTTCTTTAATCAATCGTTGTTCCGGCGTCGCATCACGTTCTTCAACAATACCTGTAAATTCTCCATTTGAATTTCGCACAATTCGCCCAAGTCCGGTTGGATTATCTTTTATTGCAGTACCCAACACGCAAGCCGGATAATTTTTGTCCGGCGTATCTGTTGAATAGTATGTATCAAAAAGTTTGTTGATAGTTTCCGCCTGAATCATCGGGCAATCTCCCGCTAAAACCAACAACACACCATTGTAATCTGTAAGCAATTCACGACAAACCATCACCGCATGACCGGTTCCAAGTTGTTCGGTTTGTTCTACAAATTGCAATTTATTACGGCTTGATAAAACCTCACGGACAAGCTCACGGCGATAACCAACAACAACCAAAATCCGTTGCACCATCGGTTCCAATACATCAAGAACATACTCAATCATTGGACGCCCCAAAACCGGATAAAGTACTTTCGGCAACTCCGATTTCATCCGCGTCCCCTTACCGGCTGCCATCACAACAGCAATTTTTGTTACAGAATTGTTTTCGTTATTTTTCATTTTGATTTTAATAAAAATAATTGATTTTGGGTAAAAATAAAATAGGAAACTAAATTACACAAACACACAACACAATCTTCAAGCAAAACTATTCCGTCGTGTGTTTTTTTATCTACTACTATTCTGTTTCCCCAAGCCCAATAAATCCGCGCGGAACAACATAATTTTCCGAACAGCTCGAATATTTCAACCCTTATTTGCCCAATTACCATTAGTAACTAAAAACTCATCATCCCCTCCAACGCGACCTTATGCACTTATGTTTTTGTTCGATATTGTTTTAAATTCTCCAACAAAAAATAAAGGTATAAGGTATAAAGGCGCATTTTTTTAGGCGTTGTCAGCTACTAAGGGAATTTGGTAAATAAGGGTTATTTACTTTAGAACGCTGCGTTTTTGTCTGCTTCGTTTCTATTCCTTAATCCATTTTCCTAAACAATTGAATCCTCAACTGAATAGTTACAGTATAATAACTAACTCTAACCAACTAACACTCTAACTAAATTCTCTATTGACCCTGAGACTAAATAGATAGTTACTTATTTTGCACTATCCAAAACGAGTATTGCGTGTTTTCTGAAATGTCCTCTTAGATCGTTTTGAGCGTAGTCGGTCAAAATAGATTTTCCCAATCCGTCATGATCGCCCAATCTAAATAACGCTCTTGCAAGACCGATTTCAAGTAACGAATTACGCCGGCTTTTTTCACCGGTATCAATTTTCGGATCTGCTTTATCCCATTTTTTTGCGATTTCAATTGAACGGTGTACGTAACCGGTAACATTCGGTTTTTTGAGAGCCGCAGCAATTGCCGGTGCTGCGGACGGGTCTTGGAGCTTTTCCAACGCTAACGAACACACACGATAATGCGAAAAATCGTCCGAAAAAGTTAATTGATTCAACTTCTCCACTATCACCGGAACCGCACGCTTGTCTCCAGAACGTCCCAACGCCAATATCAATCGATCAAGCGGACTCAACGCCGAGCCGAATTGATGCATTCCGCGAAAATTCCAACCTTTGTCCCATTTCTCATAACTATTCACTTTCTCGATCAATAACTCAATACCAATTGGATCGCCCATTACCGCGAGTACTTGGGCGTAACATAATTTTGAATTTTTATCGGTTGCGGTATCGAATGCTTTGCGGACGAGTTTTTGTCCTTCGTCTGGATACCAGAAAATTCTATACGCACCGTTGAATGATTTACTTTGAGGCAAATTCTTAACCGCCTCCGGTAACTTCACCCGCAACTCTTCATAGTTGTCAACATCATTCAAAACAGAAGCCGGTAAGTTGCCGATTTGGACAAGATGTTTTTGTACTTTGCGAATATCAACCTTCCTCAAATTCACGTTATCTTTGACGGCGACAGCAGCAATATAACCAAGAGCATAACCTTGATTTTGCAAGTCCGGCTGCATTCGCAACAACGGCACCGCATCCCTTTCGCAACTCGCCGCCAAACCCGCAACCAATATCCCGCCGCCGATGTTTTTCGGAATATACATTCGATACGGCAAATATGAATAAAATCCATGATAATTAGGATGCTCGATTTCAAGATAAGGCGAAATTGTGTAGCCGTGCGTGTCGAAATTAGAGCGTGCGCGGACTATTGTGTCGGGATAAGTTCTCTCGTTAATTTGATCAAGCACAGTCAACACATAATCCCCAACAATCCGCCGACGTTCACGCGTGCCTAATATTTTTGAAAGATCAAAAGCATCTGGGAATTTGCTTTTCGCATAAACGAACAAATGTGTTGAATCAAAAATATCACTCTCGTCAACAAAAGTATAATCGGTGTTACGGTAACGTCCGCCAAGTTCTTTCGGCGGGAGACCGGCACCTTGTACGGCGATTTCACTTGCGTCAATATACATTGATTGCAAGCCGGCGGCGAACGCAACATCTCCGTTGCCTGTCGCGTCAATTATCACTTTACCGAATGCATATTGTGCAGCGTCATCGGTTACGGTTTTGACGCCGATTACTGTACGATTATCTTCGTCTGAAGAAACTAACGCGCCGATTCCCATTGTGCCGTACTCAATTTGCACATTAGCCTCAACACACGCTTTCCGCCACCATTGTTTACGTTGTTGAATGACCCATTGAGCTTTTCCGCCTTCAACTTCCGCCGTAAATCCGACGCGATTGCCAAAGTAATAATTCGTAATTGTACCTTCTGTCCCAATACCGCCAAGTCCATGAAGATATTCAATCAGCAATACTTTTGCGCCTTGCCGTCCCGCCGCAATTGCCGCCGGCGCACCGGAAATTCCGCCACCAACTACTATCACGTCATAATCACCTTCACATCGGCGTGGTATAACATCACTACTTGCACGGCAAGAATATCTAGCTCCGCCTAGCCGCAACATCGGTAAATCAACAAACGTTTTCGGTAATGGACGCGGATACTCATAACCATAAATACAATCAACCTGTGTTGAGTCAACTTCGTTGTATAATTGAAGTTCAGAGTATTTTATTTTGGGCGATTTTTTTGCGGTTTGTGCAAATTGTTTACCAACTTTTCGTCCTTGCGCAATCAAATTAATCGGACGCATTTTGTTATCAAAAATAATCGCGCGGTGATTTGTTTCATAACTTGGTATCAATTTTGAGTAATCGAATGAAGATTCTTGCCAAATTGCGTCGGCGTATTCTTGTTGTTCGGGATGGTAAGTTGCCATTTGCAATTTTGTTTCAAAATTTGTGATTTTTTGCGATTCGTTTGCTTGTGTGATTTTGTACCGAATTAGTTTGTGCGTACCGGATGATGTTTTTGCGTCGTTTGGAAATTTGCCCGAGTACGTACCCATAACTTGCGGCGTTCCGTTTAAGCCGTATTGATTTTTAAACGTTTGCGGCTCCCCGCCAACTACAACAAATTCACACACCGCCGCAACTTTTTTATCATGGTTTGCCATGTTATATTCACGCAAACTTCTCAAACCATCCGCGTCTGGAACAGCAGCAATCGAAAAATTATGCGTCAACGACGCATCAATAATCGTTTGAGCAATAATCGCTTGGTCGCCTTGACGGTTGCTGATAATAACTCCGCAAACACGAGGTCGCTTGTCGGGTTGATTTTTTTTGTCAACTAACACGCCGGTAACATAACTGCTGTAAACAAAACTCACTCCTGATTCAAGAAGTGCATCATCTAAGACTTTTTTGACATGTAACGGACGCGACGGCGGATATTTCGGCAACTTACAATCCGTCAATTCTTGCGTACTAAATTCATTTTTGTCCGACGGCACAAGAAATAATTCGGATAAAAGAATTCTTTTCGCTTCCGGCGCGCGTTTGGCTTCGGCTTTAATGTAACGTGTTTTAATTGGCGGATTCAATTTGAGCGGATAGTTCAAGGGTTTGTCGTTGTCTTTTTGTTTATCGGTAATTTTTGTTGATCCTAAGATTTTCCAATTTTGCCCGTCGTTTGAAGCGGAGTAAATTACTTCGTTGACTTCAAAATCGCCGCTGCGAAAAAATGCAACAAGATCAATTTCACTCAATTCTTTAGGCGTTTTCATATCGGCGACCGTCGTAACGCCGCTGTCAAATTGCAAACTTTGTCGAGTAGGATCGTTTATGATTTTATCTGCCAGTCGTGTTTTTTGTTCGTTTTCCGGATGTTTTGGATTGAGTATTCCTTCGGTTTTGTATGAGAAGTTGTGAGATTGTTTGATGTTTGTTTGTGGTTGAGATTGATTTTTTTGTACGGCGTCGTTGTAAATTGCAATAGCGAGCGGATCAGTTAGAGTTTCGTCCGGTTCAAGCCACAAACGAAGAGTTGCGGTCATATCTTCACCGAGATAAGGATACGGCGCAACAAGAAAAGTTTTTGCCCCATTTTTCGCCGCCGCAACCGCCGCCGCAACTCCGCCCGTCGTTCCGCCTATCACCAACACATCCACTTCAGCTATCACCGGAACTCGCAGATCACTACGCGGATTGATAGTAGCAGAAATAATTTTAGAACCCGACGGTAACGCTCCAACACAAATACATGGACAAAACAGCACCTCAAAAAAAAACGCTATTGAAAAAAATAAAATTATACGTTTCATAAATTACCTTTCATTTTGGTAATATTTCAGTGGATTTAATGTTTTGAGTTAATGAATAATTTATGTTACGCAGGAACTAAATATCAGTTTTTCCTTCATCCCTAAAGGGGCGGGGAAATATTTACAATTCTACGGGATGTTGTTTTACTGACTTTTTTACTTACAGTGCGCAACATGAATTAGTAAGAAAATAAGGTTGTTTACTCGATATTCACGTGTTCAAAAAATTCCACTGATATATTACCTATTTTGTTATAACAAACACACGCTTCAATGTTGTTTTGTTTGGAAAATTAATTTGAAAAAGAGATTCGTTTTTTATAGTGTTTTCAACAAACAAATTGATCACAAACAATCCATTTACAAAACAAACTATTCTTTCTCTTTCTCTTTCTCTTTCTCTTTCTCTCCGCTAGACATTGCAGAATTTAATATCTTTTTGGTCTTTTGTCAAACAATTCCGACAATATCGTATTTAATGTTTTATCCAAATCACTTTTAAAATCTTTATGCGGAATATTTAGTTGTCCCTGAAAAAGTCTTTTTGTTGTTTTAATGGAAGCCAACTTGTTCGTGGCGAGTTCGTTTGAGCATCTGAAAGGGGATTCCTTGTCAATTAATTTTGATAATATTTGCAAGATTTTAAGGAAAATCACGGATAAAACAATAACTACCTTGCAAATTATAACTCTAAATTGCAACCTGATAAGCCCAGAATTTATAGCACCAAACGACTTTTTCAGGGATAATTAAATACATTGGTATCGCGGGCAATAATTGCGTCTGCACTTTCGGGATTGCCTTTGCCCATAAGTTTTACTTCACACAAATATTCGTTACCTTCGTTTAACAGGTAAAAATCTATTTCA
>JAITDV010000035.1 GCA_031282385.1 Planctomycetaceae bacterium
AACAATTTCACATCCCTTTCCTTAATCGCCGCATTATCTTGCAACCCGACAAACTTCGCAAACGTCTTAAACAATCCGTCTGTTGTTGACCAATTGCGATAACCGTCAACATCTATCGGCTCAGGATCAGGCTTGTCAAGATCAATCATAAGCGGATTGTCGGGCGACAATATAGCTGTTTTCTTTTCGCGTACTCGACGGCGCTGGTCTAACCAATATTGTTGTCGACGCGACCGCTCTGCAAGATTATCCTTAATATGATTTATTGCAAGTTCAATATCATTCTGAAGTTCTTTTGAAATATTTTTTTGTTGGAGTTTTTGGTTGAGTTCATTTAATGTATGAACATTACCCAATTGTCCTAGTAAAGAATACTCTAAAAAAACATAACGCTTAACTAATTTACCGTTCAATATGACAGAAGAGTATCCAGTTCTTGTCAACTCTTTGTTAGAGTTTATTATCGAAAGAATATCGTTGGCAAGACTTCTACATTTGGTATATTCTATAAGTTGTAATGCCATGTTTTTAGCGGTTGTATCCGACGATCTTAGAAGTTTTCGTAAAGCGTCGTTTTCTTCTGCGGAAGTTGCGTCGGCAAGAATCAAAAAAATATCGCCTTTGTGAGCAATTGACGTCGCCAAATCGTTGTAGTAGTCTCGTAATACATCGAAAAGCATTCGTTGTATTTCTTTATATGTTGACACGGCAGAATCGTCGTCTGATTCTTTTTTTAATTCTTTTTTTAATTCTTTTAATTCAATGGCGGCAATCAACTCGCAACGTCCATCCGATGTTGCAATCAATTTTTCGCACATAGTCTTATATTGTTTTTTATAACGTGTTATTATATTGTGTCGTCTATCTAATTCTTGTCCCGCAATATCCCCTTTTTTGCAACTGTCGAACCAATCGCTGAAAACATTACCCCTAGCGGGCAATATCGTATTAAAATATTTTACTCGAACAAGACACAATGCGTTACCGCCGTAAAAAACAGGAATTACCGGATCATTAAATTTATTATTAAATTTTTTATCAACGACAACAATCATTTTGAGCGTCTCTGGAATTAGCAAGCGTTTTAATAACTCCATTGAATTTTTTTGATCATTTTTTTCATTCTGTTGTTGCAAGTAAACGTAAGTCGCCCCTACAAAAATATCATCCGTAACCGCTATGAGAATAAGAATGTCGTCAACCTTATAACCAATATACGCAATATCATAACTGGCGTCCGAAGCGAGTCTTTCTGAAAAATCTTCTCCTACGACTTTTGTATGGTTTTTCACCGTATAAAAAAGCGAATGCTTTTCAAAAAATTCCCTATCGGGAATATATTTTTGATTTATCAATAGTTGAACGTTTTTGCGGATTTGGTCAAAGATAAAACTATTTTTATCAAAGGTAATTTTCTCGCCGTCTTGGTATTTTGAGAATAACGCAACGTCAAAGCGTATTCCTTTTTCACGATCAAAATTCATATTGTTATTTTTCAAAAAATCTTCTCCGAGAGGCGTAAATTTTGTTTGTTGATTTTGATTTTTTTGTTTTTGAACATCGATTTCTCTTTGCGCAAAGAGAAGGGATGTATTCAAATATACAAAAAATAAAATTGAAGCAATGAATAATTTTTTCATTTTTTAGTAGTTGTTAATTGTTGTTTTGCTTAATTGTTAGTTGTTGCGCTGTTGGACGACCTGCCGGATACGTAACACTTTTGAGCCGTTGTTGTCCCCAACATTGCCTGTTATGATTGTCCGACGCATTGACATCATTAGGAACTATGACGCCATAATCTTTATTATTCAATGTAACACGCAAGAGAACGCTGAGCGGGTCGCCTTTACTGCTACCTAATCCGCCCATCCACCACTTATTTTGAAAAACGCAACAAGTCTCATAATTATTCCATTTTTCTTGCGAAACATATCCCAAATAGTCGCCTATAGGATATGGTTTGTCGTCTCTATAACTTTCAACAGATTGCATCGAAGAATTAGCCAATCCTTCCCATGATTTATGACGTGGAAAAACATAAGCGACCTCAGCAGAATTGTCGCCTAGTAGTTCTATCACTTTTTTCATTAGTGTGGATAAACCAGCGCAATCGCCTCTTGCCCGCATTCTAGAATTTACACCAAAACGTTGGTATTCGTCAATAATCAACCATAGAGCGTCATTATCCGTAACCGATAGAGATTTAGTCATAGGGCTATATCTAGTAGGATCGTCCATAAAGAAAGTTGGCGACATAACATCTGGTCCTATTTTATCGCCTATTTCAGATAGTTTTTTGGAACCACTGGCAACATTACACGCATACAAAAGATGATTGGAAGTAAAATAATCATTGTTCATCAATTTATGTTTATCAAACGTGAAAAAACCGCAAAGAGTAGTATTTCTTATCGTTTGAAAATTATTACCATTCAATTTATATCTCCATTCAAAATTCCTGTAGCTTACAGAAACTTTGTCGGGAGATGAAATTCGAAAAGACAGAGACCAGCGTTTATTTAATTGAAAGTTACAGTTACCGCCGCGTAAAACGATATCGTTCACACGCGCATCAACAGATACAACGGATTGATTAGCAAACGTCAAATTTTTAGATATGCTTATTATTATATTTATATCAACAGGTGAATTTATAATGCTACAGAATGGTTTATTTCTAATCAACTCCTGATTCTCAACTATTGTCCGCGTCCATTCCGGTTCTTCGCCAACATCTTTAATTGTTTGAACTCCGCCGTTCTTAAAATCTACAGATTGCAATTCAGGATAAATTTTTGTTAATTTTTTTGTAATAGTGTTGCCGCATTCACACTGTGTCAAAGATGT
>JAITDV010000102.1 GCA_031282385.1 Planctomycetaceae bacterium
ATTATCGTTACAAAAAATAGTGAAGTCGAAACAATCTGGATTGCAACCAATGCGGGACTTGTGAAGTTGAATAATGATTTTAGCAAGTTAGATTTTGGCGCGGCAAGGATTATGCGGACAAAGTTCGTGGACTTTATGGCGGCGCGCCAAAAGATTGGAAACAAGTACCAAAAGAAATTAAGGATCAGTTATTGCCGGAAGATTATTTAACGTGTCTTGCTGAAGACGAGCAAGGCGTAATTTGGATCGGAACAAGGCAAAACGGATTCGCAATTGCCGATCAAAAAACCAGAGCAAATGCATCTTCAATCGGAATGGGCTTGCCGGATAATTTCGTTACAAAAATTCTGCATCTTGGCAACGGCAATTATTGGATAGGTTCAAACGGCGGCGGAGTAGTCATGCCAGAGAAGCTGTTCAAGTTAGTTGATCGCAAACCTTTGAAAACCAGATTCAACAAAGCCAAAGAATTTTCTGTTGCGCAAAATGATTTCCCCAATTGCCCATTACTCAAAAAATAGACGCAGAAAAATTACGGACTATGTTTTATGAAATCACAACAAAACGAAAATCAGTGAAAGCAACAAATGTATTAAACTTGAATGATGATTGGCGCACACAAGGAAATTGGGTTGATTGTTATGGTAATCATTCAGCTGTTTTTTGTGGTCAAGGCGGCGGCGGATGTGATTTTCATAGCGGTTATTTTTTACATGAATTGAAATATGCCGGATGGATTGGCGGTAATTATCGTGAAAAAGATGATCAACTTCGTCGGTGGGGTCATTGGATCGAATCGAATGATAGGCGAGTTTTACAGTGTGAAACTCTTGGCGGGCGTAAAAAAGCGGACGGGATAATATTGAAGTTGAAAAATTTATTAACAAAAAAAGAAAGGAACAATCATGGTAAATATTATGATTAAAATTTTAAAGATTTTGTATGTAGCTATTGTTTTGATGTTGGTTGATACGGCTATATATTGTGAAGAGCGTGTTGATAAAAAGTTTTCTTGCGATGATCAGGTAATTACTGATGTTGTTAATCGCGGAGTTGAGTACAGCGGTTATCTCAATAAAGATCAACGCATGAATTTATTCAAGCATCCCAGCCTTGGATATTTTAAGCAACAAGACGAGAGTAGATACTATCTTATTGCTCTAAATATTTCAAAAGAGGTTAATAAAAAATTCATGGGAGTTGAATTTTCCCAGTGCAGCTTTGAGACGAAAGGAAAAGGTATTGGAGAATATGGCTGCTTTAGTTTTTGGTTTTTAGTTGAAGAAAATACAACTTTAAAAGGGTACACAGAAGGAATTTTTGATTTATACAAAATAGCCTATAACAAAACGGGTATGCCGGAAGAAGTTATTAAAAGACGCGGTTCCGATTGGAATTTTGAACGCGAAATGGAATGGGATAACAATGGGAAACTAATAAAAGATAAAAAAGGTGAAAGCGATAAACAACAAATAGAAAAACCTAAAGACGCAAAATTTATATCGCCGGATGTTAAAAAAATTGAAAAATCTTTCACGACAGAGTGGCAAAAAATTCCGCTGAAATTGCCGAATAAAATCACTACGTTTAATAAAATTGAAAAGATAAGAGATGCTTATCAAAATTGTAACTTCATCAATTTTTTTGTTGATACTTCTTCAATTAGTACATCAGTAAATCAAACTTTTGCCTATATCATTTATAAAGAAAGCCTGTTGAAGTGTATTTATGGTTCTTACGGTGAATCAACTATGAAAAATAATAAAGTTTATCAAGATGGTTATTACATTCAATTTAACCGATCCGGACAAATTGAATATTATATTGAAGGCAATCTTAACCGTGAAAATATTTTTATGCCGGACAATGGTAACTCATTTGACGTGAACACAATTTCTATAACACCGGATTTATTCGCAATAGAAATTAAATACCACCCAACCGGTTATCCTGCATCCTATAAATCAATAACCAAAAATCGTCTTTATGGTCGTCAAATTGAGTGGAATGATAAAGGTGAAGTTGTGTCGGATGTTGATCTGGATATTCCAAAAGAATGGAAAGATGCACCAAAAAATATTGAACCGGAAAAGTCCGACCAATAATAGCCGTAATATCCGCTTAATCTTATTTGAATTTTTGTAACGATAATTTTTTGCGAATAAAAATTGGAGGCGATGTGAGCATGATCAAAAAATCTTTTTTTGTAACGATAATTATTTTAATGTTGGACGACAAATAAGGGCATAAGGACGCATATTAATAAAATTGTCTGCTACTAAGGGAAATTTGATAAATAAGGGTTGGGATACTTCATATTGTCACAAATCAGTAAAAGACCATTTTGTTACAGATCAAAATAATTAGTGTAAAATTTGTGTCAATGAGCAGACAGAAAATAATTTTGATTGTTTTCAGCGACAACATGATCGATCAACTAACATGACAAATCAGGCAGCACGCAATAAGATAACATCAGCGCACACGCCGATCAGAAAATCGCGTTGCAGACAAATGAAATCATTTGAACGTTTGACGGTTTTATTGGAACACAGGTTTGAACAACGATCAACCGACGCAACATTTCAGCGAAAGGGTCGCCTGTCTGCAATTGACAACTTCCGATCTCTTTTGTCACTTAATTTTTATAAAGGGACGATTTGCCAAACAACACAGTTATGCCAGTGAAAATGCCAGTGAACATTTCAGTGAACATTTGACATCGACAAAAAATAAACTTGGACATTGGGCAATACGAATATAAAAAACGAAAACTCCAGCACAATAATTATTATTCCAAGTTGTCTTGCACTTTTAATATCTCAGCTCTCATTGTGAAATAGAAAATAATTCCAATAGCCGCAACCAAAATTGCAATTACACGAAACGCAATCGCAACCACCATGCCCACTCCAATTTGCACCCCAAATAACGGATAAAGTTGCTCTAACATGAACTCAAACGGACCCGCCGCAAGCGGAATCATTGACGTAATATTCACCGCACTATAAAGCATTATTTGTTCCGGTAAATTCGGCACTCTAACCGACGTAAATATGCCGTTTGCCAAAAACCACAACGCAAACCCAAACGATAAATGCACCGGCAACGAAATCAAAAAACATTGCAATAAACTACGCAAATTATTTCTGTAAACCAAAAGAGGACGAATAAGTTTTATCACATACTTGCCAAAAACAGGAATCGATAACGTCCAACGCTCAACATCACCCCCCGAAAATACCGGCAAAAATATAAACATACAACCCAAAAAACCAACCGCCGTAAACACAAAAACAATATTCGAAACACTACGCGCTAACAACTCCTCCCGAAATACAAAACCTGTAACACATATAAATACAGCCGCACAAACAAACATCGCTAAAAGTCCAACCACACGATCAACGAACACACTCGCCAACGCCGCCGAACGCTCATACGGATTACAACGAATCAGTAAATACGTCTTCATCGCATCACCGCCAAAAATCCCCATCGGCGCAAGACTCAATACCAAACCAAGAAAACCATAACGAAACGCATCCTTAAAAGAAAGAATAAGACCAAGCGTCACCGCCAACTTACGCCAACGAATTATCGTTACACAAACCGAAAAAAATTGACACAAAAAAGCCGCAACTATATATTGCCATCGCGGACTCTGCTTGCATAACTCAGCGAAAGCATTATTGTTCGCCGCCTGACGAAATAGAAATGCAAATATCGCAAAAATCAGAACCAACTTGATCAAAAGAATAAATATTTTATAACTTTTTGAAGTCACCTTAAAACGTTCACGCACAATCGTAACTCATGCCCAAAAGCATTGTATTGAATTGCGCAAAAAAATAACCGGCACAATAAAAAATTAACAAACTCTAATCGCCCGTATTCCTAACAATCGGGCAAGTTTTTCTAAATCATGCGCAATATGTCCAATCCCGATTGCACAATGATGCGCCGGACCATGACTGCACCATGCGTTTATAAATTCTCTTGCGCCGATGTTGAATTTGTATCTGCTGTTTGTGTTGCCGATTTCCAGAATTTGCCCCGCAACCGATTCACCTTCCGCAATCAAAAAAGCCGCGTTGCCGTCCGGCGAATCAATAACCGATAAAAGCGTAACCGCCCCATGCCGCACCGACATCTCAACACTCAAACCTTGACCGACTTTACCATGAAAAACTTTAAGCGGTTTAAGTTTTGTTTTGCCCTGTGCAATAGCCGCATGACCGGGACCGTCATGTCCCATCAATATCACATCATCATTAAAATCCATCGCATAAAATTCCGTAAACGAACCGCCCGCCCCAAACACATCCAATATCTTCATCGCCAAAACATTTTTCACCTCATACTCGCCCGCAATTGGAACACCCGCACTCGTGAGAATTGAGTTACCGACGATCACAGACGCAATCAAATCAACATAATTGTCATCGCCCGTGCCGTTGAAAAAATAAGCCATCGCACCAAGATTATATTTGCCAATCAACTTGTCAAGCGCAACCGACGTCCGCGCCGCACGGCGAATCTCTTCTACCGGACAATCAGATTGAACTGCAAATACATCATTAATTTCACCAATCTTATTTTCCAACTCCCTACCGCTCACATCGTCAAGATTCGCCTTCAACTCATTCATTTCAAGTATCTCAAAATGCACGCCGAATTGTGCGGACAATCTTGTCAAATCGGAATAAATGTCAAGCATTCCGTTGTAGTAATGACCCAAAAGCCCGACACGGCAAGAACGAATAACATCAGCAACTCTCGCAGCACACAACCACGATTTAATCTCATCCCACGCCAATACGTCATCACACAACGTTCCAGTGATCTGATGAAATGGTATGCCGGATCGCAAGAAAACGTTGGCGATTTCCGGCACGCTGCAAGCTTGGCAATGAGCCAACCATTCGCCGGTCATTTTGGTGCGATCACCCAACGAATTAAACTCGGAATAATTAATTGCTTTCACCGGTTGCAAGTTTAGAACGACTACAGGCACGTTGGTTTTTTGGACAACCGGCAAAACTGTAGAGGACAACGCGTATGTTGAAACGTAAAGAAAAATCAAACTTACGTCTTCGTGCTTGAATTTTTTTGCCGCTGATATTGCGGCAGTTGGGTTATCAACAAGACCGGCGTTGACAACTTCTGCACCGTGTCGGCAAAGTTGGTCGGCAATAATATTCTGATAACCGATCAACCGCTCGCGTAACCCATCGAATTGACGCCAATATGTTTCCAAACCGATACCAAATAAACCAACTTTAAAATTATTTTTTTTCGTTTCCGTGTTCATAAAATTACTTGATCAATAAAATAGACTATTCCCAATTTCTATTTGAATTGGCGTTTGTTATATCGCATAAAAATTTTGACAAACTCGCCACTGGCATAAATTAAAAGGTAAAAATTATAACCCGCAATACAACAACACAACCAAATCAGAAACGTGATCATACAATAATATTATCAATTAAACATGAGGAATAAAGAATATAGAAATCAGTAATATTTCAGTGGAATTTTTGAAGAAGGTAAAAATTATCGAACAAAACTATACTTGATATTGTTCCAAATTGGTTGTTTTTGGCTTGCAGTCATCAGGCTAAAATAAAATTCCACGAACGACTTTAGCATTACAACCCTTATTTATCACCTTTCCATTAGGGAACTTCTAAAAACTTACTTTTTAGACAAAAAAATATTTACCAGTCCTTTTTTTAATATGCTATCCTTTGAACTACAACAAAATGGTCTTTTACCGATTTGTAACAATATGAAGTATCCATCCCTTATTTATCAAACATCCCTTAGTAGCCGACAAGTCCTCCAAACGCGCCCTTATTCCCTTATTTGTCATTCAACATCAAAAAATAAGGGCATAAGGGCGTGCGTTGAAGCTTTGCTTGCTACTAAGGGTAATTTGATAAATAAGGATTGGTATGCTAAAGTCGTTCAAAATAGCGTTCCGTAGTTTTATGCCAGACTAGTGCTAGCGATCAAAAAACAACAAATCGGGAACAATATCATGTTTTTAAAAAACAAGGTTTTTAGAAGTTCCCCTTAGTAGCTGGCGATTTCGTTAATATGCGCCCTTATGCCCTTATTTTTTTGTGTTGAACGAGCAATAAGGGAATAAGGGCGCGCGGTGAGGACTTGTCGGCTACTAAGGGATGTTTGATAAATAAGGTTGGTTACTCGATATTCAAGTGTGCAAAAAATTTCAACTGAATAGTTACGAAAAATCAAGTTTAAAATTAGGTT
>JAITDV010000497.1 GCA_031282385.1 Planctomycetaceae bacterium
TTCGACTTATCGTACAATTGTTAGAGATCGTCTTTATGGCAAACAGATTGAGTGGAACGACAAGGGCGAAGTAATTTTGGACGTTGATTTGGATATTCCCAAAGAGTGGAAAGACGCGCACAAAAAAGTTGAACCGCAACCAAAATAATCTAATACGGATTGAAAAATTTTTACGTATAGGTTTAGATATTTTACGCAATTCCATAAACTTACTTTCACAATGTTGGCGCGATTTCTTAAACTGAAAAAGGCGAATGAGACGCAGGTATTTTTGTCCCAACTGGAATTACAGGACATCATGAGGCGGCGTTTCTGTCATTAGATAATAGCAAACTGAAATCATCTGAAATTATGAAAATCAGAGAAAATCAATTGCGCACGCTTATTATGCCGCGTTACAAGTATTGCGTAACCGATGTCGAGAATGATTGTAATCCAGATAAACGTAACAAACACTCAAATCGTTTGCTTGAACTTTACCAAAGTATCGTGATCCAAATAGATGATACTTATGACCCCAATGCAAACGAAAATCAGCCTGTTATAAACGGATTCATGCCGCCTGCTTCCTTCAACGAGCCATACGAATCGGGACAAGACATGAGTGATGTAAAAGACCAAGCAACACGCGAAGCTATGAAAAATATATTGAGGGACGACAACATTTGCAATAACATTGCTCGCTAAATCATAAAATTTTTTATGCGCAAGCCGAGTATTATCGTCGCCCGCGAACGGTTGAATTACCGCAATTTGACGACCAAGTGAATCATAAAAATAAAGCGTTTGATTATTTTGCGCATCATAACTCGCAATTGTTCGTCCGGTAAAATCGAATTCGGCTCTTTGTGTCGGTTGTTTGCGGACAATTATAATTTGTTTTGACGGCGTTGATAATTTTCCGATCAAAGTTGATCCGGTTGTCTTGACTGTAGTATGTTTAACGAATGTCAAATTGTCGAGTTCAAGTTTTACAATTCCGTCATCGACATGTTCGTTATTATTTTTTGTTACAAAAATATCAAACTCCTCGCCGACCGGAAGACCTTCTAACTTATATTCGTTTGATTTCAATTCTAATATTGCGCCGGAAAATATTCGATCTTGCCGTCGCAATTTATCGTAACCAAAAATCGTCAATTTATTATCCGGCGTTTGCGTTGCAAATATTTGACCGTATTCGTTATAAAAAGTTTTTCCGTATCCTCCGCCGTTACAACAATTCACGTCGTCGCCATCGTTCTTAACCGCAACTTGACGACCGTTTTTATCATACAAAAAAGACGTACTATTTTCGTGCGAATCTATTCTCAAAATTACTTGTACAAAAGGATTATGGAAATATTCTGTCATGAAAAAGAAATTCGGATTAATTTTTTTAGAAAGCGCGAAAACAATTGAAAATATAGTTGGTTATTTTAACAGTGAATTTTAGTCGCGTATAATAGACCTTTTCTCTAACCTAAAAATACATCAACGCAACAAAAAATCTACAACGAAAAACCGCCTTTAACTCCTCCGAGACCACCCCTAACCCCTCCGAAGGATGGGAATAAGAATAATTCCCCTCCTTCGGAGGGGTCAGGGGTGGTCTCCTACAGGTTAGCGAAAAGGTCTACTTTAGGGAACTTTTAAAAACTCATTTTGACCCGAATTTTCACGAATGATCACGAATTAAATAATTTGTGCAAATTCGTGTCAATTCGTGGATAAAATAAATTTATTGTCTAAATTTGTCTATACTGAAAATTTTGATAATTCTGTAAAAAATAAGTTTTTAGAAGTTGCCATAATTTAATTTATTTTGTACCTTCCTCCTAATAATCCATGTATGATTATAATTAATTTTAATACAACATGTCTAAAAATTTCCATACTTATCTCAGCTTTGCCATCGCGTGACTTACATACGTTACTATAGATTTGTTGAATTAATCACAATAACGCAGTATCCAAATTTAATTGCTATGCTATTAACCTTAAAACTGTTTTGGACAAAGCGATTTTCAAAAATATCTTGTTTTTCAACGTTATATGTTTAAAAAATAGTTTTTTGGAATTTCCCAAAATAGAAATAACATTTTGCTAAACAAAATTTCAAAACAACAATAAGGACGTGAACAGGTTAAAACTGCTTTTGGAAATATGGATTGTATGTTTTGTAAGGTGGGAGTGGTGAGATAATTTTGATTTTTGGGTATTTTTATTGGACTTGTTAGGGTTGATCGTGTAAGTTTATCGCAATCGCGCGGCGGATTACGTTTGTTGTACTTTTGTAATTGGGTTGTGCGAGTTGTGTGGAAATTGAGTTTTCAGCGGTTCACATTTTAATTTGTTCACAATTAGGTATTCGGTAACACGTGTTGGTTTACTTGTTTGTCAAGCCTGCATTAATGTTTTTGAGTTGTCGAATTCAAAAGTGGACTTTGCATTTTGGAATACAAAGGGGATTAATTATGAAAAGTCTGTTTGTCCGTTTACCGCGAATTTGTGTAGCGGTATTTTTTGTTATTGTTTTGGTTCAATCATCGAAATTTACTTTTTTTGTGTTGGGCAATGAGCGAGTTGCTGATTCGGAACGAGTTGATTTTTTTGCGGCGATCAACTCTGGTCAAATTGACGTAACTCTTACACAAAACAACTCGCTTAACGGTCATGTTACTATCAAGAATAAGACCAAAAAAACGCTTCTTTTGCAGTTGCCAGGAACATTTGCCGGCGTTCCCTACAATGCGCAAGAAGGGGCATTGCCCGCAACCGACCCTCCAGCAACACGACCAAGCACCAACGCAAATTCATCAACAACAGGTACGACAAATAACAATAATCAAAATCAGGCTGTCGGCGGCGCTTATGGAGGTTATGGCGGCGGTGGTTATGGCGGTTACGGTGGAGGAGGATATTTCAGTTTACCGCCTGAGAAAGTTGTACGGCATAATATCAAAACAGTTTGTCTTGAATACGGCAAAAAAGAACCGCGAAGCAGCATCAAATATCGTATGCAGCCACTCGAAACAATTACAGACAAACCTGAAGTCGGCGTATTATGTTCGCTTATCTCTTCTGGCGCTGTTGATCAATGGTCTGCACAAGCCGCTGTTTGGCATTACAACAATAATCTTGCGTGGAATGAAATAGCTACAAAAAGAGTAAAACCGCGTATCGATTCAATGTACTCAGTGCCTTTGTTTTCCCCACAACAAATCTCTTACGCAATCAATCTTTGCCAACAAGTTGAATCAATAGTTGCCAGAGAAAAATTAACTCCAAACAAACCAAAGCCAAAAACTCAAATATTCAAATCAACAGAAAATTACGAATCAATTGTAAATGATGTAATTCGACATTAGTAGACCTTGTCTCTAACCTAAATATAGATCAGCGCAACAAAAAACCTACAACGAAAAACCGCCTTTAACTCCTCCGAGACCACCCCTAACCCCTCCGAAGGAGGGGAATAAGAAGACGCCTCCGAAGGAGGGGAATAATTCCCCTCCTTCGGAGGCGTTAGGGGTGGTCTCCTACAGGTTAGCGGAAAGGTCTAGTAATTACGCAGTATTGGTGCTGGTTTTGGTGTTGGTTATTATTTTTTGTTACGGTAATGAAGAAGGAAATGATAACGCAGTAACCGCTTGTACTGTTTGTACTATAAATTACGCTCTTGAGCCGCGCAATTTATAGTACGAGCGGTGTACTAATACGATTGAATAGTTACATTTTCGTATTTTTTTTTGAGCGGCGTCAGAAACAAAATTGACTTTGGAGTTTGACAAACGTAAATTCAATTTTCAAAACAGAAAATTCAAGTGCGAAAAGTTTAATGGTTGAATATTGAGTAAAATGCAAAAACATACGAGCGGGCAAAATCATTTTGATGCAGATTTTCGTAAGCGGTTGATAAGTTCTTTGAATCTTTCTTTTGATTCTGAATTACCTGTTTCCGGTAGTTGCGATCGGATTTTGGAAGTAATTCGGAGCAATCAGGTAGTTGTGATTTGCGGTGAAACGGGTTCGGGGAAATCTACTCAATTACCCAAAATTTGTCTTAAAGCCGGTCGCGGAGTACAAGGTGTTATCGGACATACGCAACCGCGTCGAATTGCTGCGCGTTCTGTTGCTGCACGTATTGCGGATGAGTTGCATACGGAGTTGGGTAATCTTGTTGGTTACAAGGTTAGATTTGATGACAAAACCGGTCAGAATATTTTAATCAAATTGATGACGGATGGAATTTTGCTTACAGAATTTCAAATTGACCGTTGTTTCAAGAACTACGACACGATCATAATTGATGAAGCACACGAACGGTCGCTCAATATTGATTTTTTGCTTGGCATGATGAAGCATATTCTTCCGTTTCGCCGTGAATTAAAATTGATTATTACATCGGCAACAATTGATGCTCAACGTTTTGCCGATCATTTTTCGGATCGAAAAATCAATCATGGTCAACCTATTCCAATTATTGAAGTTGCCGGTAGAACTTATCCGATTGAGATTTTGTACGATAATTATGACGATGATAATTTTGATGATGCTGCAGTTGAAAGCAAGTTACAATTGCTTGATATTAAATCAATTTCGCGTGAAACTGATATTGCGGAAGTTTCGGCGATAATTTCAGCGATTGATAAGCTTGCGACTCATGGGGCGGGCGACATACTTGTTTTTTTACCAACCGAACGCGACATTATTGAAACGAAAATTATTTTAGACCGTCATTTTGTCGGCGGTAATAATCGTGTTGGGCAAGCGGAGGTATTGCCGTTGTATTCGCGTTTGCCGATAAGCAGTCAGCAACAGATTTTCAAAAAAACGTCTCATCGTAAAATTATTCTTACTACGAATGTTGCAGAGTCTTCAATTACGGTTCCGGGTATTCGTTATGTTGTTGACACGGGTAAGGCGCGGATTAGCCGTTATTCTGCTGGAACGCGAACGCAACGTTTACCGATAGAGCCGATTTCGCAAGCGTCAGCCGACCAACGCGCAGGACGTTGCGGTAGAATTGGTGCGGGAATTTGTATCAGACTTTATTCGGAGCAAGATTATTTGCAACGTCCGCGATATACGTTGCCGGAAATTTTGCGTACCAATCTTGCGGCGGTGATATTGCAAACGAAGTCTCTTAAACTTGGCGAGATTGAGAGTTTTCCGTTTATTGATTCTCCATCGGCGTCGGCGATTGCGGATGGTTATAAGACGTTATTTGAAATCGGCGCAATTGACAAGCAAAATAATTTAACGCCTATTGGTAGAAAATTGAGTCGTTTTCCTGTTGATCCGCGTGTTGGCAGAATGATACTTGCGGCGGAAGAGAATGATGTATTGAGTGAGATGTTGATAGTTGCTGCGGTTCTTGAGATACAAGACCCGCGTGAACGTCCGCGTGATCGGCAGAATAAAGCTGACTCTGCACACGAACAATTTCTTGATCCGCAAAGTGATTTTATTGGTTATATTAAACTTTGGGATTTTTACCAGAATATCAAATCTAAGACTTCAGGTTCAAGTTTGCGTAAGGCTTGCAAACAATATTTTATCTCCTTCAACCGCATGAAAGAATGGAGCGACATACACGAACAACTGCAAAATTTCGTCAAAGAATACGGCTTGAAATTTTCTAAACGTAAAAAAGATTTTCAATCGCTTTATGAACTGTTGCACAAATCAATTTTGAACGGCAACTTGTCAGGAATTGCGGAACGTCAAACTAGTGTTGAGTACAGTACGCCGGCGGGCAGCGGAGGAAATAGTAAATTTGTAATTTGGCCAGGCAGCGGAATTCGAAAATTGTCCGCGCAAAAATTAAACGGTCAAAATAACTCTACGAATAATTGTAACGAAAATAATCTTAACGATAATTCTCAATATCCAATTCAACAATCCGTAAATCTTCCAACTTGGTTGATTGCTAATGAACGTATAGAAACAGAACGCCGTTATTTGCGAACGGTTGCCCAAATAAATCAAGCTTGGATTGAACCGCTTGCAAAACATTTGATCAAGCGTGTTTATTCAGATGCGTATTGGGATAGTGCAACCGGTTATGTTTATGCGTTTGAGCAAGTTTCGTTATTTGGTCTTGTAATAGTTCCGCGGCGCCGTGTGAATTATGGTTCGATTGAGCCTGAGATTGCAAGTGATATTTTTGTGCGTGATGCGTTGGCTGCGGGTGAAATTGATACCGATTTAGAATTTGTCCGGTATAACAAAATGGTTCTTGAAGAAGCAAAAAAATTGCAAGCAAAGTTACGGCGTGCGGATTTATCGTGGTCAGAAGATTCAATATACGAATTTTATAGATCAAAAATTCCAGCGAAATTAGTTTACGACAAACGCTCGCTTGAAAAATGGGTCAAATCAATTGCGCAAGATGATTTACTGATGTCAATTGATGATATTTGTACGGAAAAAGCAAATACGGAATTATTTCCTGACCGTATAGAATCAGTTGATTCGCGGTCTTTTGAATTAGAATACAAATTTGCCCCAAGCGAATCAAATGACGGCGTAACATTAATTATCCAACACGCGGAATTGAAACAACTTGATCATTCGTTAATTGGTTGGCTTGTGCCGGGTTTGGTTGAGCAGAAAGTTATTGCGTTATTGAAATCGTTGCCCAAAGATATACGCCGTCAAATAGTTCCGATACCTGATACGGCGCGTACAATAATTAGTCGGCTTGATTTTGGTTCGGGTGAAATTGAGTTGCAGCTTGCGCGAGAAGTTAGTAAACTCGCGGGACAAGCGGTAACTGCGGCAGATTTCAAATCGGAATTGTTGCCGTCGGAGTTAAAAATGAATATCCGAGTAATTGGCAACGAAGGCGAGATTTTGGGTGAAGGACGTGATCTTGATTTGTTACGGCGTGAGTTAAATGTTGGTGATTTGAGCAGCGGTTTAGTAAACGTCAATTCGGTTTGGAATCGGTCGGGTTTAACAAAGTGGGATTTTGGAGAGTTGCCGGAATTTGTGTTGGTTGATCGCGGCAAGACAAAAATCAAAGCATTTCCAATGATCTGCGGCGATACACTTTGTCTGACAGATTCATACGACAGAGCAATTAGTGAAAGCCGAATAGGAATAGCGCGGTTGTTTTATCTGTCAATCAAACGCGAAATACGGTCTCAAATTAAATGGTTACCGGAATCAGATAAGTTACGGATTTATTCTCAACCGATTCCTGATTTTGATTTCGAAAATGATGTGGGCAATTTGGTTGCGGCACGGGCGATCCAAATTGACGATTTACCGATTCCGCGTAACGAAAACGAATACAACTTGCGAGTTCAAAATGGAGAATCACAGCTTGGAACGGCGTTGCAGGAGGTAACGAAAGTTATTGTTCCTTTGCTGCGGGAATTTCATTACGCAAGATTATCAATTGAAAACGGCAAAAACGGACGAACACAAGAGGCGTGTATTGAAGCAAAAAGTAATTTGATGAGATTGGTCAATGGCGGATTTTTGTTGCGGGTTGAATGGGAGAAGTTGCGTGAGTATCCGCGATTTTTCAAGGCAGTGCAAATAAGATTGGAGAAATTGCAGACAGGAAACGATGCAATTGATCGGGCAAATATGCAAGTGTTGTCGGAATATTGGAAACGTTATGAAGAAAAGTTAGAACTGCACAACGCGGCAGGAATCATCGATCCGCAATTACAATTATTCAGATGGATGATAGAAGAATACCGAGTCTCTCTTTTCGCCCAACAATTAGGAACATCAATAAAAGTTTCACCACAACGATTGGAAAAACAATTTGAAAAAATAAAAAAAACTTGATTGCTTCATTTTTTTGTTTGCTTTAGAGCGCTGTGTTTTTGTCTGCTTCATTCCTACTTCCTAATTACTACCCTTTTCCTAAACAATTGACTCCTGCCGCTGAATAGTTACTTTGATATTTATGGGTTTTCTATTGGCAGGTTTATGTTTGAGTTATCATTTTTGATTTGGGTTGTTGCGTATGTTATAGTCGTTTCAGCGACATCTAAGTTACTTTTTGATTCGATACTGTTTTTTGATTCGTTGTTGAGGTCTGATTGCAATAGTATTGACGATCTTTTTAGTATTGACGAATCTGATCTATTTTCAAACAGTTTGGTCAACAAATATTCGATAGTTTGTTGAAATTCTTCGAAATTGTGATTAATAATCGCGTCTTGTAAGTATTTCGGTTCAATGAAAACCGGCAATGTATCGCTGATGCCGGCGGCATCAGCGATACGCTCAATTAAATTGCATTCCATTCGTGTTAGTTGGTGTGCCGCGCAAAGTTCAACAAACAGAGCCGCCGGACTGTCCGCAACAGTTTTCATACGATAAACCAAATAACGTTCAAACAACAACGCCAAAACAATAAGCGCAATAAACCCAATAACCGCTGCAAGATAACCAAATAATGTTTCATTGTCATTTTCGTATCTATAATCTCTTAGACTTTTGCTTAATGTTCCGATTTCGGGTCTTGCCGTACCTTTTGCATTGTTGCGGTTGTATTGGTCAATTCTGCTTGAATTTGGTCTGAATATATTTATGCTGTTAGAGTTATCATTGCGCCGCGAACAAGAAACGCCAATCATAACAATAACCAACAACAGTATAATCAAAAATATTGAACGATAAAATTTCATTATATTTTGTCTCTAACAAAAGTTCTGTTGACGTTACAAGGCATTGCCAACAATTAGCCGACAACAAAGCCCCAAACAGTAACGTTCAAAAAAAAAGTTTTGACTTAAATTCGTGTATATTGTTCGTACAATAAATTGCTTGACTCAAGAGTGTAAAAGCCGACTTTCCGATAGTTAAGTTGGCGACGTTAAAGGAAATTTAAAGTGTGAACAGTCTAAATAGGCTGAAAGTCCAACATCCCGCTCACAGATTAAAACCAGTATAGTATATCTGACAAAAGCAAAAAGAACAGCATATATCAAATGGGAGTGATTGAATGTTTTTGTCATTATACTATACTACGTCAAATTGTGTTGCGTTTTCAAGTTTGTAATTATTTGGAACAGCAGGGCAATTGATAATTTGTTGGTCTGGTGTATTAATGCGAGTTTTCGGATTAAGTTTGTGCGGGTTGATGAAAATTTAAGTGTGAATAAATTAAAAAGTTAACATTTTTTTAGAACAATGAAATTAAAATTAGGAATTCCTGCCGGCAGTTTGCAGGAGGCTACGTTGGAGCTTTTTAGAAAAAGCGGTTATAACATTTCGGTTCAATTGCGCAGTTATGTTCCATCGATTAATGATGACGAGATTGAATGTCTTTTGATTCGCGCACAAGAGATGGCGCGTTATGTTGCAAAGGGTGTTCTTGATGCCGGTTTGACGGGTTATGATTGGATTGTTGAGACTGGCGCGGACGTTGTTGAAGTTGCGGAGTTGCGGTTTTCTAAAGTGTCGCGGCGTCCGGTCAAATGGGTACTTTGTGTACCGGAAGATTCGCCCGTGCAAAATGTACAAGACTTGCAAGGTAAACGTATTGCAACGGAAGCTGTTGGATTGACGACACAGTTTCTCAAAAACAACGGAGTTGAAGCAGAAGTGGAATTTAGTTGGGGAGCGACAGAAGTGAAGCCGCCTAAACTTGCGGATGCGATTGTTGAGGTAACGGAAACAGGCAGTTCTCTTAAAGCGAATAAGTTGCGGATTATTGCGGAGGTATTGCAGAGTACAACACGTTTTATTGCAAATAGGGACTCGTATAAAAATGAATGGATAAAACAGAAAATTGATAATATCGTTTTAATGTTGCGGGCAACAATGGCTGCGGAAGGCAAGGTTGGTTTGATGATGAATGTACCTCAAAATCAACTTGATGCAGTATTAAAAATTTTACCGGCATTGCAGAATCCTACCGTTTCAAGCTTGTCCGATAAAAATTGGATCGCTGTCTCAACAATAATAGAAGAATCAACTGTACGTTACCTGATTCCACAACTAAAATCAGCCGGCGCTTGCGGAATCGTAGAATTTCCAATTTCAAAAATCATTGATTAGACCTTTTCGCTAACCTGTAGGAGACCACCACTGACCCCTCCGAAGGATGGGAATTATTCGCATCCCTCGGAGGCGTATTCTTATTCCCCACCTTCGGAGGGGTCAGGGGTGGTCTCGGAGGAGTTAAAGGCGGTTTTTCGTTGTAGTTTTTTTGTTGCGTTGATGTATTTTTAGCGGATGTTCCTTTTTATGTTGTTTGAATTTTCGTTTTGTGCTTGAAATTACGGAGTTTCTCAAAAAGTGTACCCAGTAAAAAAATAATTATTTTTTATTTTTTCCTGTTTTTTTCGGAA
>JAITDV010000208.1 GCA_031282385.1 Planctomycetaceae bacterium
AATTTGCCGTCTTTTGCAGCCGTCAAATAATCTCTCAAATCCCGCATACCAACAAGCGCTATTGACGTTGGAAATTTACCAATACCTCTTCCGCTAAATCCATCTCGAAGTTGACGGAGGAAACTAATCATTACTTCGCCTTCTAACACATCCACTTCATCGAAAAGCACAACCAACGGTTTAGGTGATAATAATTTTGCCCAATTAACCAACGTGTCATTTAAGATACTTGCAGTGTCTCGAATATCAATTTTTGGAACAGGAATTTCACATTCATCTGCATGTTTAAGAATAGCGGAATATAACGCGGGCATGGCACGTTCTATTTCAAGTAATCCTTGGCATCGTTCAATACTCACATAACAAGCAATAGCTTCTTTACCGGCATTGATTTCACGCATCCAACTTTTCAAGAAAGTTGTTTTTCCGGTTTGACGCGGCGCGTGGAGCATCCAGTAAAGATCATCTTTGATATAACGGTTTAATTGCGCGCCTTGCAATCTCTCCGCCGGATGCAACATGTAATGTTTATCAGGATTGCAAGGACCTGTCGTATTAAAAAAACGAATCGGATTAGACATATTACAAAAATTATAAAATTGATTGGTTAAGTTCTGTAACTATTCAGTTGTGTGTTGTTTTTATCATTTGCGGATTGCAGGAATGCCGCGGCTGGATAGTTACATTAAAGTAGACCTTTTCTCTAAACTTGTCAATCCTGAAAATTCTGTCAAAAAATTGGTTTTTGGAATTTCTCTTTAGAGATTTCAAGATAACTTTCGTGGATAAATTGTCGGATTATTTTGTGTAATTTATTTAATTCTCCAATCTCTATATTCTAATCCATATTTTCTGCCTATTTTCCCCATAGTATAGATAAATTATTTGTCGTTAAAATTGATGTAATCATCAAAATTAGCCGATTTACAGAGACGATTTTATTGGACGCGAACTTTTGTTATCGAAAACTGAACAGTAATACTATAAACTATTCACTTCCTATACTGCTCGTACTATAAATTTGCATGGCTCAAGAGTGTAAAAGCCTGTTTTCCGATAGGTACGTAGGCGGCGGCAAATGAAATTTGAAGTGTGAACAGTTTAAACTCCAAACCTTTTGATAAAAACAAAACTAACAGACATGAGACCAATTCGGTTTATATTTGCCATTCACAACCATCAGCCTATCGGCAACTTTGGACACGTAATCGAACAGACGTATCAAGATAGTTATTTGCCGTTCATTGAACTTTTTGAAAGTTTTCCCAAACTTAAACTTGCTTTGCATATTAGCGGTTCGCTTATGGAATGGCTTGCCGAATTGCATCCTGAATATCTTGATCGTATAGCTGTACTTATTCGTGATCATCGGATTGAAGTTATTGGCGGTCCGTTTTTTGAGCCGATTCTTTCAATGTTACCATCGCGGGATCGTATTGGGCAAATTGAAATGTATTCCGATTGGTTAAAGAAACGTTTGGGTGCGCAAATTGCTGGACTCTGGATTCCCGAACGGGTTTGGGAGCAAAGTTATGTTCGTGATCTTGTTGATGCTGGAATGCGTTACACAATTCTTGACGATACGCATCTGAAATACGCTGGAGTTGACGAAAATGCGCTATTGCGGCATTATCTAACTGAAGACGATGGTAAAACAATAAATGTTTTTCCGGGTAGTGAGCGGCTTAGGTATTTGATTCCTTTTGGGCGGATTGAAGATGTGATTTCGTATCTTGCGGAAGCGTCGGAGAAGGATCAGTTTCCGGTAGTTGTTCACGGTGATGACGGGGAAAAGTTTGGGAGTTGGCCTCAAACGTACCGGCATGTTTACGAAGACAAATGGCTTTACAAATTTTTTGATGCGCTTTCTGAAAATAGCGATTGGATAATTACAACTACGCCGAGCGAAGTCATCAATTCAGTTCCGCCGCTTGGGAAAATTTATATTCACGATGGCAGCTACCGTGAAATGACCGAATGGGTTTTGAAACCGGAACAACAACTTGAATTGGAACATTTGCGCTGCGACATGGAGCACGACGAAAGATGGCAAGTAATACGTCAATTCATAAGCGGCGGTTTTTGGCGCAACTTTAAAATTCGTTATCCTGAATCTGATGAAATGTATTGCCGAATGATGAGTGTTAGTATGCGGTTAAAAAAATCAATTGAGGAAGGTTGGAGCGGAGCGGAAATTGAGTTAGCTCGTGAGTCTCTTTATCGGAGTCAATGTAATTGCGGTTACTGGCATGGTGCGTTTGGCGGAATTTATTTGCCGCATTTGCGCAACGCAGTATATTCGGAGTTAATCAAGTCGGACAATTTAATTGATAAGGCAACAGAACGTACCGGTGAATGGGTTGAGTCTCAAACTGCTGATTTCAATTTTGACGGCAAGAATGAAGTAAGGTTAACAAATGATAAAATGAATCTGCTTTTGGCGCCGCATCTTGGCGGGATGATGTATGAGTTTGACATAAAATCTATCGCGCACAATCTGCTTGCAACAATTACACGGCGTCCGGAAGCATATCACCAAAAGATTATGCAACGCTACAATTTTGAAGGCGGCGATAACACCGGACAACGAATAATTTTTAAGCAAGAAGGTCTTGCGCGGAGATTGCAATACGATTGGTATCCGCGAAAAAGTCTGATTGATCTTTTTTATGATTATGACACTGATTTTGATGCCGTTTATAATTCGCGGGTTGGACAACATGGTAATTTTGTGCAAGAAGAATACGATGCCGTTATACGAAAAAAATCAGGGCGAATTCAAGTTTTACTGTCGCGGGAAGCGTATGCTTACGGCGCGTTGATGCGGATTGACAAGGCTATAACTTTGAGTGCGGGAAGTAATGTTGTAGAGATTGCGTATCGGCTTAGTAATTTGCCTAAAGATTATCGGCTGCATTTTGCGGTGGAGATGAATTTTGCAGGAATGCCGGGCGGGATTGACAACAGATTTTTCCACAACGGAATCAATGCCGCAAGCGGTAAGAATATTGGAAATTTGAGTTCGAATCTTGACATTCATGGTTGGAATGAGATTGGTTTATATGATGATTGGCTTGGTGTGGATGTGGTTTTAAGTGTGAATCGTCCGACAGATTTTTATGCGTTCCCGATTGAAACTGTAAGCCAATCCGAAGCCGGTTTTGAACTCGTTCATCAATCTGTTGCATTGCAACCGCATTGGAGAATTATTCCTGACAATTCTGGAACTTGGGAAGTTGAAATGACGCTGAATATTGATACGCAAGTTGCGGTTGAACGGGAAAAAGAAGCACACGAATTCCTAAAAAACGCGGCAGCAATATTGATCGAAGAAGCAGTTTGATTTTGTGTGATTGTTCTTGCAGGGAATAAACACACTATATCAAAATTTCAAAATTCCGTATTTTCAACTTGTCATTTTCCTCTTTATAATTAATTTTTTTAACTGTATTGACTGACCGTCAATTTGTGTTTTCAGTCAATAATAGTGGCATTGAATTTTTTCAGGCAAATTGCTATAATTCCGCAATTCTGATAAACCATCCTGATTATGTTCTGCTTTTCGCTCCGTATAATTTATTTTTGTAACGAAAATTATTTTTAGGTTTGTCAGTCCGATTTGAGTAAGCTGTTTGCGAGTGTGCGTTTTTTGAATACGGTAACGCAAAAACCAATAAAGCAAACATTCCAAATGAGTTAGTCGTAAAGGTCGCTATATTGTTCGTACTATAAATTACGGGACTCAAGAGCGTAAAAGCCTGCTTTCCGATAGGCAAGCAGGCGGCGATAAACGAAAATTAAAGTGTGAACAGTTTAAAATTTTACGCGTGAATAATTGAATTGTTAAAATGTTTCAGATAATCAGAAGTGGTGTTTTGCTTTCCGTCTTGATTTTTTTGCCAGTGATAGCGGTTTGCTGGAATATGATTCCGAAAAATATGTCTTCGCAAAAAGAAGAAATTGTTGCCGCTGCGCCAAATAATCACGTCAACCTCACAAATCCAATATTTAACGAACAACACAACTCCATTCAAACTCCGGTAACAGAGAAAAATATCAAAGACAATGATCCCGAATCAGTTTGGTTGGAGTCGTCAATTCCTTTGAGTGCCGATCCTTTGATGAATAGTTCGTTGCCCGATGGTTCTATTACGGACAAAAATAGAGTTGCCGGAACTGCCGGAATTTTGCCTGACTATCATAACTTGCGTAACTTGAACCCTCCGTCAAATTCGTCATCAAATCCTCCAAGCAATCCTCAACTAAATCAACCTACAAGTAATTCTGATTTAGTACATTTTATGCCGATGACGCCTTTACCGTCGTTGTCGAATTCTCCAGTGGTTGTTGCGGGCGGCAAAGAAGTTGCGGGAACGGGCGGAAAACGCGATTTTTCTGAAATTGTCAAAGAGCTTCAGCAACTTGGAGCGACGTATTATTGTCTCGAAAAATGGGGTGATCAAGGTGAATTGTTTCGGTTCCGTTGTTATGTCAATTTGCCAAATATGCCTCTTGAAAACAAAAGTAATCAACCAAACAACTATAGATACCAAAAATTTTTCCAACACATCGGAAACGACCAAATTAACGTGATGGAACATGTTATCGGCGAAATCAAAAAATGGAAAAATTCACAGTCATATTAGATTTGTAATTACTATTTACAGTTTAAATTCCGGTTACGGTTTATGGACAGTTCGATTCATATAATTCCGTTTTCTGGTAGCCCGCTGGAATTCAAGGTTTCAGGCGGTAACGGTGAAGGTACGATTAGACAAACACACGATCAACTAAAAACTAAAATTAAATCAAACAAACAAACTAAAGAACAACCAAACACTGCACCGAAAAATTCAGGTTGCGGTAATTTACTTTTGCAAGTATCTGACAATGGATTTTTAGTGGGCGAGGAGAATTATGCGGTTGAACGAGTTGTTGAAATGTTACTTGGCGGCTTGATGACACGTGAACAGTTGCCGGTACTTTTCTATGGTCAATGCGGAACGGGCAAAACGCATATTTTGCAAGGAATACTTGCTTCACGGCGTAAACGTGCGGTCAAACGCCAAAAAGATGTGTTGATAAGTGCTTCGGATTTTGCGAGATTTTTTAGGGAGGCGATAGATTTGAAGGCGACGGATGATTTCAGGCGACGTTTCCGTGAAGTAACGATGTTGTTGGTTGATGATATTGAGCAGTTTGAGGGCAAGTCGGCTGTTTTGGAGGAGTTTCAACATACGCTTGATGTATTGGTTTCGAGTAATGTTCCTGTAGTTTTGACGTCGCGGGTGTTACCAAAATTTCCGCAACCTTTATATGATCGGATAATTAGCGGTACAACAATGCCGATTATGTTACCGGGGTTTGCAGTAAGAGAACATTTTATTGGTTTATTGATGTCGGCGTTTCGGATTTCGGTTTCGGATGCGGCGGTTTTATTTGCGGCGAAAGAATTGAAGTTATCGATTCCGGCAATTTATGGCGTGATTGCGGGAATGGTATGTAAGTCAATGGCAGATGATGTTAAGATTGATACGAGTTATTTCAAGCAATTTACAAAAAATCGGGGTGAAACAAATCGACCGTCAATTGAACAGATTGTTAAGACGGTTGCGGGTTATTTTTCGTTTCGGGTCGCTGATCTTAAGGGCGAATCGCGAAATAAAACTGTTGCGATGGCGCGGGCACTAGCAGTCTATTTGGCAAGACGCGAATCGGGTTTAACATTAAAACAAATCGCCGGATTCTTCGGCAACCGCGATCAATCAACAATAAGACACCTAATAGAAAAAATAGAAAACGCGCAAAAAAATGACACAACAATAAAATCACAACTCATAATCATCTCTGAAAAAATCAAAAACAACATGTAACTATTAAGTTACAGAATTTCTTAAATCCAAAAACAACACAATTGTTTAGGAGTTAGGAACTAATGGCATTGGTAATTATTGACATAATGGACAAAATTTTCAGAATTTACAAATAAAAAACTTATCTATAAATTTTGAAAATTATTCTAATTCTGTTGATTCTTGTAACTATTCAGTAGCGGTTATATACTGTTCGTACTATAAATTGCGTGACTCATGTGCGTAAGAGCCTGCTTTCAGATAGATAAGCAGGCGGCGGTAGGGGAAAATTCAAGTGCGAACACTTTAAACATTCATTTTTTGTCCCGTTATGAACAACATACCGGTAGAAAACCAATTTAACAATTTAATTTATGGCGTCATTTCTTAAACTTGAATCAAAGCGTTTTTTGGTATTTGGGGTTGCCAATAAGAAGAGTGTTGCGTATCAGATTGCGGTGATGCTTATTGACGAGGGGGCAGTTGTTGATTTGGTTGTGCAAAATGAGTTGGTTGCGGACAAGGTGCGGTTACTTTTTCCGAATCAATCTATTTTTATTTGTGATGTTGAGCGTAATGAATCGATAGAGTTGCTTTCAAGTTTGCTGCGTGAACATCTTAATGTTTCAGGCGAATTGGGAACACGGCAATATTATTCTGGGCTTGTACATTCGGTTGCGTTTGCGGATTATAGCGGCGGGATGAAACCGTTTTATGATACGCCCAAGCGTGCGTTTTTACAGGCAATGGACATATCTTGTTTTTCACTTGTTGCGATTTCCGGACAACTTCGTGATTTGCTTGCGAAGGATGCGTCGGTTGTAACTATTTCAATTTCGACAACACGGATGGCAAGTGAAAATTATGGTTTTATGGCGCCGATTAAAGCTGCGCTTGATTCATCGTTGGCTTTTTTGGTCAAGTCATTTAGTGAATTTTCGGAGATACGTTTCAATGCAGTTGCGCCGGGGTTGCTCAAGACGTCGGCGTCGGCGGGAATACCCGGTTATGCGGATTCGTACATTTTTGCCGAGCAAGTGATTCCGCGCAAACGTGCGTTGTTGACTGAAGAAGCCGCCGCAACAGCCGTGTTTCTTTTGAGTCCGCGTTCAAGCGGAATTAATGCACAAAAAATAATTGTTGACGCTGGTATGGAAATAAATTATTTTGACAAGAATATCATTAAAAAAGTCAACGAATAATTAACGTAACGATAATTATGTCTGGTCAAGTTTTGGTGGCAATGAGCGGCGGAGTTGATAGCTCGGCGGCGGCAATTCTTTTGAAGGAACAAAGTTATATTTGCCGCGGCGCAACAATGAAACTTATTGACGACGATTGGGCGGCGAATTGTTGTGCGGGTGTGTGTGATAGTAAACGTGGGAAATCGTGTTGTGCCATTTCTGATATTGAGGATGCGCGGAGTGTTGCTTATAGTTTGAATATTCCGTTCAATATTTTTAATTTTACGGATGATTTTCGTGAGAATGTTATTGAGCGTTTTGTTCGTTCTTATTGTGAAGGTGTTACGCCGAATCCGTGTATTGATTGCAACCGGTTTATTAAGTTTAACAAATTTTTCCGGCGTGGAATTGATCTTGGTTTTGATTTTATTGCGACTGGGCATTATGCCAGAGTAATGCGCGATTCGGTAACGGGGCGTTATTTGCTTAAAAAAGGTTTAGATGATTCTAAAGATCAGAGTTATGTGTTGTACATGATGACGCAAGAGCAACTTTCGCGTGTACTCTTTCCGCTTGGAAATCTAAATAAGTCAAGAGTTCGTGAAATTACTCGCCAACATAATTTGGTAACGGCGGACAAAGGCGAGAGTCAAGATATTTGTTTTGTGCCGGATGGTAATTATGCGTCTTTTATTGAGCGTTATATGGGAAAGAGTGCAGAGTGCGGTGATTTTATTGACAAGAACGGTAAAAAACTTGGGCAGCATCGCGGGATTATTCGTTATACAATTGGTCAACGCAAAGGACTTGGAATAGCGAGAGCAACTCCATATTACGTCTGTTCAAAAAACATTGAGGACAACACGATTATGTTGGGAGATGAGGCTGATTTGTACACTGAGCATGTTGAGGCGAAGGATATAAACTTGATTTCGTGCGAACAGATAGAGACGCCAATCAAGGTTAAAGCAAAAGTACGTTATAGGCAAAAAGAGGAAGAAGGTATTGCAGAACAAATTGATAATGACAAGTTGCGGGTAAAATTTGATACTAAACAAAAAGGAATCGCAATAGGTCAAGCTCTGGTTTTATACGACGGAGAAACCATAATCGGAGGAGGAACAATCTCCGCAACATATTAAACAAATTAATAAATACTGCTCGTACTATAATTTGCGATCTTGAGGCACGCAATTTATTGTACGAACAGTACATTTTTCTTTCGCCTCGAAACTTTTCGTGACGAAATATATTGTCAAATTTTCTACACGCAACTAAATAGTTGTCCCTGAAAAAGTTTTTTTGTTGTTTTAATGGTAACCAACTTGTTCGCGGCGAGTTCGTTTGAGTATCTGAATGAGGACTCCTTGTCAATTAATTTTGATAATAGACCTTTTCGCTAACCTGTAGGAGACCACCCCTGACCCCTCCGAAGGAGGGGAATATTCGCCTCCGAAGGAGGCGTCTCC
>JAITDV010000228.1 GCA_031282385.1 Planctomycetaceae bacterium
CTTTTTCCCTTCCTTTTTCCCTTCCTTTATTCCTTCTATTCTTCCTTTAGCAATACCGTTGGTTTCGGCTTCTTGGTAGAATTTTACTGCGATTGTTGTTGACATAATTTTTACTCCTAATTCTTTGGTTAAATTGATTATTTTTTCATACGTTTTGGGATCGAAGTACTTTGAGCTTGTAAGTAAATAATACAAGCCCAAATCCCAAAGCGTTAAGAAAATTTTACTTTTGTAAAAATCTTCCTTGAATTTTTCAAACAATGCGAATACTTCCTCATTCACATTTTTACTGTGTGCAATAATCAAAATGCGAAAAAACAAATACACAATAGGATTCGAAGGCATTGTCTTTTCAATCAAAACATTCAGATCATACACCAAAATCCTATAACGGAAAATCAAACTCCGCAATGCCGAACCTTGCGGCAACGAAATAAGATCAGCTATATCCGTCGGCGCCGTAAATACACATTCGCCACAATGAAATATCATTGCAATCACACATGGCAATGGTTGATTTTTATGTACTTTTGTTTGTTGTTTTATTTCGTCGTCGTCATCTTTTTCGATTCCGGCTAGCATCATCGACATATTATACGAATATCGGAATAATTGGATTGTGGCATTATGCCGATTGTCGGATTTAAAGTCTATTACCCAATAAATGCATTCGCCTTCTTTGCCGTTTTTTAATGGAATGCGATAAATTACATCGGCGTAGAGTGAGCGTAATCGCTTATTGATAAATTTATCGTTTACTATTTCCATTCGTGTAATATCAAGTTCCGCTAGTAACACTTTGTCCAAAATACACGTCAAAATCAGACGTGCCATAAACAAATTCAGGAAAACATCCTTGCAAAATGCGTCGTGCCTATAATATCGCGGCAGTTTGTCAAACAACGATTTAATATATTTTGATAAATCAATCCGCATAAAAAATCTCCAAAAAATTTATTTCCGATTGCAACAAAATCCCAACTCTTAACTCTTATTTATCTGAAAATCAAAATTGATACTTTTTGTACTGTGTTTATTATGTTTCTAAAGTCATTTTGTTTTACATGTCTCTCACTAAAACAAAAATCAAAATTTAAATTGTTCACACTTGAATTTTCCCTTACCATCGCCTGCTTATCTATCGGAAAGCAGACTTTTACGCTCTTGAGTCAGGCAATTTATAGTACGAGCAGTATAGAGCATGGAGAGTATATCAAAATTTTTAGAATTGACAAATTTAAACAATTAATTCTTTTAAACAGTTCACACTTGAATTTTCCTTTACCACCGCCTGCTTACCTATCGGAAAGCAGGCTTTTACGTTCTTGAATCAGGCAATTTATAGTACGAGCAGTATATCCAACTTATTACCACAAATCAGTACTAAATAAATAAAATTATTATGAAATTATGAAATTTCGAGTACAGGAGAATAGACCTTTTCGCTAACCTGTAGGAGACCACCCCTGACCCCCTCCGAAGGAGGGGAATAATTCCTCTCCTTCGTAGGGGTTAGGGGTGGTCTCGGAGGAGTTAAAGGCGGTTTTTTGTTGTGTTGATGTATTTTTAGGTTAGAGAAAAGGTCTAATTTTTAGAGATTGTCTTGTGTTAATGTTTTTTTGATAGTAGTGTATTTTGTGAATTTTTTTGTTTGGACTATATTTACGTTACTGCCTTCGATAGGGGTAGCCAATGGCGACACGACGACTAAATTATCTGTGTCAAGTGATTTTGACTCTGCATAGAACAAGATGCCTTCTGGAGTTGAGGCTGCGACGCGTATGTCGTGTTTTTGCAATTTACCGCCGGTTGCAGTCCAGATTTTATTACCGGGC
Source organism: Planctomycetaceae bacterium (assembly GCA_031282385.1). Lineage (GTDB taxonomy): Bacteria > Planctomycetota > Planctomycetia > Pirellulales > Thermoguttaceae > WRKP01. The sequence continues at coordinate 1,836 of JAITDV010000228.1, forward strand.
AAGAGTGCTTTTTCAGGGATACGGTAAAGTTCGATATCTGGTTTGGAGTGTACTATTATTGAAACGTACATTCCAAAAAACAGTGTAGGCGGTTTTTTATCGGATATTTTATTTTCGTTTAGTAGGCGGACGGATTTGGGGTTATTGACTTTGACTCTGCAAGGAATCATGCGTGTTGCGGCATCTACTCCGCCGCCGTCGAGTGTTTGCAGAACGCCGTCCCAAATCCATTTTTCGCCGTCTATTTCGTACAAAATTGTTACATCCGTCGGGGCAAAAACATAACCATCAGAAAGTCCTTTTTTTGACCGCGACAACCAAATCCATTGTATCTGTTTCATGTATAAACTGCATTGGATTTCAAATTGTTCGGGATCAAGAATTCGGGCAACACTTGTACCGCGTTGAATGAATGTATTTACCTCAAAAGAATCTGATGTAATTATGCCGTCAATTGGGGATGTAATATTTGTTCTTTCGAGGTTCAATTCAGCTGTTTGCAGATTTATTTTTTCTTTTTGCAATACGATTTCGAGTTTATCGGTTTGTACTTCGTAGATACGAATTTGGTTTTCAAGTTTTTGTACGGTATCTTTGGTATTGAGCAATGTGGAAAGGGATGCGTCGAGGTCGGAATAGGTTGCGGCGGAGGTTTTGATAAGGGACTCAACGCGTTCGTAATCGCGTTTTTTGAGTGTGAGTTGTTGTTGTGCGAGTTCGAGTTCTTTTTTTGCGTTTTCGAGTTGTATTTTATTTTCTTTGATATTTATATCTGCTTGTTTGACGGCTTCTTTCAATTGATTTACTTCGAGTTGATAATCTGTCTGATCGATTCGCAATAAAATTTCGCCTTTGCGGACAGAGCGACCGAGCCGACAATTTTCCGATTTAAAAACAACACGACCTTGAATTTCCGTTACAATATCTATCAATCGAAACGGTATCACTTCACCGTCAACTTTGAAATCTATTCCGGTCGTATGTTTTTCAAGCGGAACAACCTCAACCGTATTAACCGGACTATCGGATTCAACTGATCGGGCAATTGGTTTAGGTACAGACAATTGCCCAATGACAACATAAGTCAAAAAAATCAACAACAACGAAACCAAAACTTTCCGTACAAAAGTAAATATTTGCAACTTTTTCATTTTTTATTTTGGGTAATATTAAAGTTAAAGTAAAAAATTGTAAGGATGTGCTTCTGCGCGTCCCTACGATGTTGGATTGAAATTGCCAACTGAATTAAATTGAAATTTTGTTGCGCAAATTATGGGGCAAGTTCTATTTCATTGCCGTCAGATTCCAATTCCGAACCATTATCGTCAACAAGACGTATCAATGTTTTTTGTTCAATTTGAGTTTCACCTGAATGGATCAAAACCGGCAACGTATCTTGTGTTAAATTCCACAATCCGCACTCCCAAACAATCTTGTCATCGTCCGCAAATCTTAACGCAACACGTTGAGTTTTCGGATCAATTGCACCGATCATTTGTCTGATTGAATTGTTCTTTTCATCAACAAAGTTACCGCGTACCTGTCCCATTTTATTCACTGCAATCTGTAGTATTTCCTGAGAAATATTTTGTGTATCATTTACATCCTCGTTTACGTTTACGTTTTTTATATTTTCGTTTTCATTTTCCTGCGTAAGAAGTGCAAACGTACCCATTGGTAACCAACCTTCATCAATTGGCTGATTTGATGGTGCGGGTTCATTGGCGGGTAGATTAACGATTATAGTTTCCGGCGTTTTTTCCGCTTCAGCTTTTACCAATGCATCAGCAGTCCGCGCCAATTCCAACGCTTGACGATAATATTCCGCCGAACTCACGTAAGGAACGCCATTGACGTAAACCATATCGCCGTTGTAAACGATATTGTTACCGTAGTAGTAAGGATAATAACTGTATCTGTTCAACATTTTGTTTAAGAAAACGCCAGTGAAAAATGCCGTGTCAAACCAATTCCATGTGTCGTGCCAATGCTGACGATGCCACCATTTACGTTCAGGAATCGCAACCGGACGCCACGAATTCGGATGACGACGATACCAATCCGCAGTCCAATAGTTGTTGTAGCCGTGAAAATTCTTACGCACGTTTTTGACTGTTGTTGGTGAAGGTTGATGTCGGTAGGGCGGCGATTTGCGGAGATTGGAGTTGGCAATTGAGCGGGCAGTTTCAGAATTACGCACCGGAGAACGTGAACCGCCAACTCGATTCGGCGACGGCGCAATTATACGTTTATTATTGTTACGATTATTTGCAACTTTGCCCGACCTTGAATTTTGAGAGTTTGTATTTGAACGCCGTAACAAATCGGAAACACGGTTTTGTTGCGTGTTAGAGTTGGTGGAAGTTGCTGTTGCGGCTGGTGTTGTTGTCGCGGATTTTTCTGGAGTCGCAGCATTTTTTGCGGTTGGAGTTGATGATGTAGTTGCTGTTGCTGTTGATTTATTTGTGTCGGGAATTTGTGAAGGTGTTGTTTTAGTTGTAACTTTTCCTGAAGCGGTTATGGACTGGTTACTGCGGCGAAATGTCGGTAATTTGGCGTCTGATTTTTGGGAAATGTTGTCATTTACTTTTTTATCCGCAATTGCAGTCGATTTGTTCGCAGTTGATTTTGGTACAACTGATGATTCTGAAACTGTCTTTTTTGAAGTTTGTTTTTGATCGGTTTTAGTTCTTGATTTGGATGTTGATGTGGATGTTGGTTTGGTTGTTGCAATTTTGCGTGGATTTTCGGTTCGTGTGGAGTTACGTTTAGTTTGTGGCGGAGTTGTTGAACGTTGTGAAGTTGTGCGTGTTGGACGCGGATTTTTTGAGGTTGTGTCGGCTGAAGGTCGCGGCTTATTTCCTTTTTTGCTTTGTGCTGGAGTTGGTGTTGCGAGGCAAAGGCAAATTATTGAAACGAAAATTATCAGAGAAAATTTGTATATTTTCTTGGTTAAATTGTTATTTGTCATTTTTTCCTCCATTCGTGTTAAGGTTTTTAACTATTCCAAATAATTTTCGTGATACAAGCGGATTGTCTGTCAGAACTATCTTTACGTTTTTAAACTGTTTACACTTTAAATTTTCATTTACTTTCGTCAGTAGCTTATCTATCTGAAAGCGGGCTTTTACGCTCTTGAGTCACGCAATTTAATAGTACGAACAGTATATATCACAAAATTCTAGGATACATTTGGTATAGTTTTGTATTTGTTTGTCAAAAAAAGCGGCAATATTCGGCAAAAAATCGTATTATCCGCAATTTCGCTACAATGCATAAATACGGATTAATTTAATTATTTGTTCAACCGCAATTCCGAAGAGGCAATTATCCACTATTTAACATCTAGTACAACCAGAAGGCGCTGTTTATTATCAAAAATATCCGAATATGCAGATTGGTATTTTAAACTGTGTTCACACTTTAAATTTAGTTTACCTTTGCCTGTTTATTTATCGGAAAGCATTTTTTTAAGCTCTTGAGTTCCGCAATTTATAACACGATCAGTAGAGGGATTCTCTTAATATACTGTTACAAAAATTATCCATAATTTTACAGAGTTGCGGGAATTATGGGAATTTTTTTGGTTTTGGCAAGTCGCGACCATCCATCCATGCTTTGAGTTTACCGAATTTGAACGGTAAAAACGGGGCAAGTCTGATGCCCATTCTCACAAAAAACATCATAGTCTTAAAGACATATTTATTCCTTGCTCCGAATGAAAACAACTTCCACATTATTGTTTCTGTAAATTTGCGTCCGTGTGTATTTTTTTCGATTGCTCGCCGTCGTTGCCGTAAAATTAAATGGTTCAAATCGATTTTGACTGGACAAATTGAACCGCACGCGCCGCACAACGAACACGCAAAAGGTAACTCCCACGCCGTTTCTATGCCCAACATTTCTGATGTTAAAACTATTCCAAGCGGACCTGGATAAATCCAACCGTAAGCCCAACCGCCTGCTTGACGGAATACCGGACAATTGTTCATGCAAAGTCCGCAACGCATACATTTCAATATCTCTCGAAATTCAACATCTTCCAATGCTTTTGTACGTCCGTTGTCAACTAGCACCAGATATAGTTCCGTGCCAGCCGCAGGTCCATTTACAAAATGAGTGTAAGTTGTCAACTTTTGTCCCGTACCCATTCGCGCAAGCATATTCAAAAAAAGCGGCAAATCATCAAGCCGCGGTAACAATTTTTCGATACCCATCATTGCAATATGAATTTTTGGGGACGATGTTGACAAACCGATATTGCCTTCGTTTTCGCAGATGCAAAGAGTACCGGTTTCCGCAATTCCAAAATTTACGCCGGAAAAACCTATCTCTGATTTTATAAATTTTGATCGCAATTGCCGTCTTGCTATTTGAGTCAGTTCTTCATGACCTGCCGAGTTACGTTCATCAAGTTTTGCCTCGAATAGCTTACCGATTTCGCCGGCTGAAAGATGTAACGCCGGAGTAACAATATGAGACGGTCGCGTTCCCGCAAGTTGGACAATAAACTCGCCAAGATCCGTTTCATACGAAGTAATTCCGTGATCACCAAGAAAATGATTGAGGTCTATTTCTTCACTGACCATTGATTTTCCCTTGACTGCAAGTTTAGCGCCGTGTTGGTTGATGATTGCAAGAATTTCTTTATTTGCTTCGTCGGCGTCTTTAGCGCAAATTACTTTGACGCCTTTGGACTCAAGTTGTTTAATAAATTGTTCGAGCAAAGTATCGAGATTGGACAACACATAACGTTTGATTTCTGAAGCATTCTGCCGCCACCTGCTCCATTCTTCTATTTCCCAACATACGTGCAAATTATTTGACGCAGAATGGAGTGAAGTTGCAACAAGCGACCTAGGACCATTGCCTTTGTAGAGTGATTTGGTTTTATCTGTTAAAAATTTTGCGCCAGGCATTTTTGATTTGATAATATTGGGGTTGAGATTGTTGGGGAAAGAGGGAAATATATTGGAAATTTCTAATATCGTTTTTTAGAAATTCTCAAAACCACTTTGGTAGTATAACCGCCTTCAATCTAAAAGCAACAGGACATATCAGAATTTTGATTTCCTAACTTAGGTTTGTAAACTGTTCCAACTTTAAATTTCCTTTACCTTCGCCTGCTTTCCGATAGGTAAGCAGGCGAAGGTAAACGAAAATTCAAGTGTGAACAGTAGACCTTTTCTCTAACCTAAAAATACATCAAC
>JAITDV010000243.1 GCA_031282385.1 Planctomycetaceae bacterium
AGAAGTACAGCACAATCGAGAAATACAAAGGAGCGCTCCATCTTGTTGAAGCCAGTAATTTCAAGGGTATTATAGTTATTTTTGACGAATTTGGTAAGTATTTGGAAAATTCTGCCCACAACCTTAACACGAAATTTCTACAGGATTTTGCTGAGTTCGCAAACCGCCAGCCGAATTTGAATTTGCTATTGATAACTCATAGGTCGCTTTCAAACTACGGTAACAACGATGAGCTTAGAAAAATAGAGGGACGTTTCAACGAATTGAGTTTGCATAATGGGTTCGACACTATTTATGTTCTGATTGAGCAAATATTAAAGCGGTCGCTAAAGTGGAACAATTATAATCCGCCAAAAGACAGATATCCACTTCACGATAACACCATGTTTCTATTGCCAAGAATCTCTGAGTTAGTAGCGCAAAATGAGCGAACAATGTTTACTTTTCTCGCCTCACACCATAAATGGACGCTTCATGATTTTATCCAAACTGCAGAAGTAGGCGAGTTAATAACACCTGATTTCTTGTGGGACTATTTTGAATTGCAATTTCGCAAGGAGAACACAGAATCGATTATTTACGAACAGTTTGACTTGGTCAACAAGCTGGTCGATAGTGCGTCAGAATCAAACAAATTGACTGACTTGCAGTTGAAAATAATTAAAACAATTGCATTGATATATATTGCAGGATATTTCGAATCTTTACCGCCGACCTATGACGTTATTGAAAAAATTTACGGGCACATTCCTAATTTTCACAATGATTTCAACACCTTAAAAGACAATAAATATATTATTTATGAGAGTGTCAATGATGGCTACTTATCAATCAGGCGGGTTAGCAGTATTGATATCAAAAACGAGATTGTATCACTACAGCTGAGAACAAAACAAAGACCTGTCGACATTTTGAATGAAGTAGCGCGTAGAATTGCTGTGTATCCATATAGATACAACGACGAAAAGCATATCACGAGATATTGGCGAGTCTGCTTTGTTGACAAAATGAATCTTGCAATATATAATAACAATCTAAAAGGTGACGGAATAATAGTTTGCGAGTATGGGCAATTAAATGAAAAGATACACTTGGCAAAAAACGAGCACTTTTTGAAGTCTTCTAATAACAAGACAATTGACGAAATATTATTAAAATATGGTGCGGTTACCAAATTGCAAGAGAAAGCATATACTGATTCATTATTTTATAACGAACTTGAATTTATCAAACAGGATTTACTGACGGCAATCTCCAACTTCACTAGTGAGTACCTCACTAATTCGCAGTTGTCCGAAAAAATAAGTCAAAAAAGTGACAACCTCTATCAAAATTATCCAATATATAATTATGAACTACTTAATCGAAATATTTTAAGTACAACAATGTTAAAGTCACGTAATAAGGTAATCGAATTTATTTTGGAAAATGGGGTTAATTCAGCAAAAGATGTACCAGAAAGTTGGACAAAACAAGAATTGTTAGTCTTTGAATCATTTAAGGCAAGTCTTGAAGAGATAGCAAATAAGGAAATATTAGAAAGAATAAATAAGCACGTTGAAAATAACAGTGACTTTAAGGAACTTTATGAGATTCTCGTCCAGTATGAGTCAGGGTTCGGCATTAGACTTGGTGCTTTACCGCTGTATTTTAGTTATATATTCTCCAAAACGAAACATCCGTACACAAAGTTTTATCATAATGAAGAAGAGATTCCATTAAGTGCCAATTTATTTGATGTAATACTAAATTCGGTACAAACAGACAAGGATAATTGGACATATAGTTTTACTGAGCATGCGTCGATAGAAAAACTAAATAAAGATTTAAAAGATTTGTCGGCAATTTTTGAAAAATATATTATTGAACAATCTGACCCCATCACTCCGCACATTATCACTAATGCCATCGAGCGTTGGCGCTGGACAATTCCGCAATTAACGGTGAACTGTAATAAGCACTATGAGGTACTTTTTTCAGTGGTCGAAAAACAAATTTCAAAACCAACTCAATTTTTGTTAAATGACTTGAAAAATATTGAAAATTTAGTAGGTAAATCGTTGCCAGAGATAAAAATGGAACTCGATAACTATCTAAATCGCTGTTATGCAAAGGTTGCAGAACGTTATTTGGTAGGCGTAAATGAGGTTGATAAAGTATCAAAACTGCGATTTGGGCTAAAATTGAAAGATTTGAATGAGCAGCAGTTTAAGGAGTTATTAACTACAACTAATTACAAAAAAGTAACACAGCAGAAAAACATTAAGCCATTAAAGTTAACAGGGTTCGCCGAAAAATTGAATAATGTTTTGACCAGCGAATTAAAGGAATTTGGCGATGTTGTAGCGATGGGCGACAAATTGAAAATTCTTGAACAGCTAAAAGGGATGGTGGAAAATGGCATACTTTGATAGCGCAGCGACCACATTTCAAAAGCCTTCAGCAGTGTATGACGCTATGAATAGGGCGATGGTAGAGCTTAATGTTAATTATGGCAGAGGTCAGCATATTCTGGCAAGTCGAGCATATTCCGCAGTCAAAGAGACCCGCGAACTAGTTCAGGAAGTGTTGGGAGCATACAGCA
>JAITDV010000245.1 GCA_031282385.1 Planctomycetaceae bacterium
TTCAATATCCGCAACAGTGCATTTTACCCATTCGGTATCCTGACCGGTTGTATCGAATTGTTGAATCGGAAAACCCTGATTGACCAAATAACGATGAATCATTTTGTCAATGTGTGAACATTCCGTAATCACGGCATCACGCCAAACAATTTCTTTTTGAACGTTAAGCTCGTGGCATTCCTGCTCGACGCGTTTATCAATATCGCCGTTGGTTTCGCCGATTTTGAGATAACCGTCGTGTTTAGAAATTTCCGGAGTTGTGAATGCGTAAAGTTTCATTGTAATGATAATTATTATAATTATAGTTATGATTATTTGTCCGCACGAAACTTGATTTCGTAATTTTTAATAAAATCTTGCTCTTCGTCCGTCAAACCGTAAAGCTCATAGATAAGAGTGTCTATTTTGCCGTCAACATCTTCACCTTGCAAACGGCGGGATACTAATTGGGTCAGTTTTTTGTTTGCTGTTGCAAAATTATCCGGTATCGGAATTGCCTTAATTTCACCAATCGGAACATGATTCGTCTGATTGTAAAACTTAAAATAATAATTAACAATTTTAGAATTGAGTAATCCCAAAATCGCTTCCAACGAAATATTGTTATTGGCAATTAGATAATTCGTTGTATGACCGCATAAAACGTTTTCTAAAATTGTTCCTTTAATACGTCTTGCCAAACCTGCATTGGCAATTTCCTGAAAAACAATACGTTTATCGTTGTGATGTGTCCGTGTTGATATTTCAATCGGACAAAACTCCAGCGGTGATAAAACCGTTTGGTAATAGCCGATTTGATTTCCTCTTATTAACGGCAAGTGTCCTTTTTTTTGCTGTTCAATAAAAAAGTGTTTTTTCGTACTGATGTTAATTTCGCCTTGCCAACCGTCTGCGATTGAATTAAATGTTTGACGGCAATGATTCATTTTGGCAATAATGGAATTTGTCCCTTTTATTTGCCAAATACGATCTTGTTTAATTACTTCGGATTGTAGTTCATAATCAACTCCCAATTTATGATAACGAAAAGAATAATCGTTGGCAACTTTGTTTTTTGCAACTATTACCGCAACTGCTTGTGTTGACGAATCAAAAATTTGTTGCGATTCTTCATAGTCGGTAATTTCAGAGATAGTTGTTTCGCTAATAAGTATTTCCCGTAACTTTTTACTGTCTCTGCTTGTTAAATAATTGTAAGGAGTAATGAATACCAATGTCCCGTTATTTTTTAGCAGCGAAAATCCTTTTTCAAAAAATAATTTGTACAGATTTACTTTACCGCCTGTTGCACAACGAAAATTATTGCGATAATAATTAAGCAATGGATGCATTGCCGAAAGAACATCATACGGCGGATTGCCGATAACAATATCAAACTTCTTAACACCGAACATCCAGATTGGATCAAAAAACGGAGAGGTTTTCGATTGGTCGTATGGATTCCATTGCAACGTTAATTTTGCTGTTTTTTGCGACAATATTCCGGCATTTTTCATTGCAGTACTCAATGAATTCCGATAAAATTGTTCGTCTTTTTGAAAACGTTCCTTCTCTTTTAATGTGGTTGCCATGAGATATTGATTGCGTGTTTCTTGCAACAGATTGAATATTGTTTTAATAACCGGTAATTCTAATTGTTTCTGATTCTCTTTTTTTAGTCCGATAAGTGTATTAGCGCAAACGAATTTCATTTTAAGGTTCGGCAACGGTTCAATTCCGTAATTGTTATTAACGTCTTTTGTTGGAATAATTTCCTGCATGAGCAACAAAAAAATACGCAACGCAGAAATTTGAACCGCCATCGGTTGAATATCGATACCGTAAATCACCTTTCGCAAGATTTCCAACTTTTTGTGATAACGTTCTGTTGGCGTCATTGTTCTGTTTGGGTCAAGACGTTGTATTATCTCATTCATGATGCCGCAAAGAAACGCTCCCGAACCGCAAGCAGGATCAAGAATTTTACATTTCAATAAATCATTATGATTTTGTAGGTATGAATCCAACGCTTTATCGACCATATCGTCAACGATCTCTTTCGGCGTGTAAAAACTGCCGGTCGTTTTACGTCGATTCTCCTTTGAGTTTGCATCAATACAGGCAAGCAAATTTTCAAACACGTTACCGATAAATTCAGGATCAACCGTTTGTGTGTCTTCTTCATCGGGTAAATCGTCAATTGAAAGTTTATACTGATATTGTGACAAAATGCGGATTATTCCTTCAACTTGATAATCGCCGTCAAGTTCAACAATATGTTGGGTTGTTAATTCCGAAAAAAAATATTCATTGTTTAACGAAAAATCATCGTCGGAGTATTCATAAAATAATCCGCCATTGAGAAATGGAATTTTAGCAAATTGTTCTTCAACGATACCGAAATTTTTGAACAATTTTCGGTGTTCATATTTTTTCCGCTTCTTCTGCGGAGTGTTAAGACAATGAAAAAATATATTACGGAGAATCGCGTTATAATAACTGCAATTTTCGTTTTCTTTCAAATTTTCTTTGATAAAATTTTTGTCAAAGAGTTCTTTTGGCATCACCCCTTTGTCTTTCAGAAAGAAACAAAGCAACAAGCGAACAATTAACCGCAACGTATATTCCGGCTTGGCAACAGACAATATTGAATTTTTTGGTAAATCATTGCCGTTTTTTGTCGTCCAATAAAACCAGTTACGGATTTTTTCGTAAAACTCATTGCAAACATTTTGGTGTTGTGTTTTGCGTTTTGTGGTTTTTATACTCATTCATTCCTACTTCAAAATTTTCTGATTGTTTCAGAATTTATAACAACACATTTTTAACCGTAGGTTTTAGCATACAGTAGGTAATCATTGGGTAGGTAATCATGGGTAGGCGATCCCTTCGCCGAAGGGTCGCGCCGGTTGAGCATTAATTGACTCCAATCAGGTATGCCTTTCATAAATATTCTGTTATTGAATCAGCACGCAGTAGGAAGGGCAAACTTTTTGGTGTCGAGTAAACATCAACCGGCGCGACCCTTCAGCGAAGGGATCGCCTACCTCTGAATTATTAACGTAAACAGAATTATTAACGTAAACAATTGTCCGCTTAAATTCCGAATGGTCAGGAAATTTCCTACCGTAAAGTTATCATTCAGTGATTCAATATTGAAGTTTTTGTTATTGTATTTTTCGCCCCGATAGGGGCAATGCGTAACAACCCGCCGCACCGCGGCGGGGACCATATCCTTCAATCAATCGCCCTGAAAGGGCAATGCAAAAACACGTCGAAACGTAATACATTGCATCTCTATACAATTCCAACCATTGCCCCTTCAGGGCAACGTAATTATTAGGATTT
>JAITDV010000291.1 GCA_031282385.1 Planctomycetaceae bacterium
TTTACGAAATGGGGAAAACGTTGTGAATCCGGCAGCGAGTTGACCGCGATTTTGCAAATCAAGCAACATTCGCGGAATCAGATAAGAAACTTCTTCAGGTCCCTGAGCAGGACAAAGCGGCGACGGCTCGCCATCAGGAAAATGATAAATCGCCGCCACACCGCATTCTTCATGGAGTTCGGTCATAAAAGTTTGTTCATCCTGTCAATCAGGACAGGCTTAAACCGTAACACCGTTAAATTTCAAAATTAATCGGCAACAGTTTAATTTTTCAGGTTTAATTTTTCAGGTTTAATTTTCAAGCGGTCAGCACCGTAACTACCTAAACAAGAAACGGCTTAAATCAAACCAATGGATAGAATCAACCATCGGTCTCAACCACAATACAACCGCTATTTTAATAAAAAAATGTTTTTTCTCAACGGGGAGCAAATTAGCGATGGGTGATTAGGTAAAAAGCAGTTTGTGGCGTAAACGGAATTTTTTATTTGGAAACCTCTAAAAATTAATTTTATTCGACTTTGGTCAATTTATTTGACTGAAATCAAGCGAAGTCGAAATAATTTGTTTCGGCAAATGATAGTTTTAGAGGTTTTCTATTATTTTTTGCAGAATATTGTTTCGTTAAATCTTTGGTTTGTCAATTGCTAACTTCTTGGTATAACTCACTTTTTGATTATTTAGAGAAAAATAAAAAATTTTCCTTGAATTTTAACAGTTTTTCCTGTAAAATATAAATTAATAGATTCTGCGACGTTATTCTCTGTGTTGTAGTGTAGGGAGCGATTCGCGGGAATTACAAAAAACATTTTCAAAAAGGAGATTAACTATGGAAAATTTAAAGAAAAGATCAGTGAACAATTCCCTGAGCAATTCAATGCCAAGATGGGCAACAACAGCATTAAAGAAAGGTAAAATCACCGATGAGTTAAAATTGGAGAATGATGAGTTATTCTTTTCTAACCACTTTTCTGAGAGACCGTTACGTCCTATTTCTTATTACTTTTCATTTGGTTTTACGCTTGTCGAACTTCTTGTGGTGATTGCAATTATCGGGATGTTAATCGCACTTCTACTGCCGGCAGTGCAGGCGGCACGTGAAGCGGCAAGACGAATGCAGTGTACCAACAAACAGAAACAAATTGTGCTTGCAATGCACAATTTTGAAAATTCACGCGGCTATCTTCCCGTGTTTGGTGGCGATGGTCAAACAGACAGTGACTCTACAAAAGCTACGGCTGCCACTGATAACGCCCCTGATGGAAAAAAGTATCGGAATGTAGGCAATTCCGCAACTCCGCTTGTTCACATTTGGCCCTACATGGAACAGCAGGCACGTTGGGATTTATGGGCAGAAGGTCCGGTTCCGTTCAACCATAATTGTTGGTCGCAGTGGGCGGAATGGGTTGGGGTAATTGGTGCGTTCATTTGCCCTTCCGAACCGACCGGCGGCGTGGTCGCTGGTGCGTTATCTTGGGCAAATCCAAACGCTTCAGATCCTGCACGTCGTCCGGCTGGACAAATTATTTTGTCAAATTATGTCTGTTCCGACAGCGATATTCCCCGATTAAATCAAGCGGCAGGAGGTCCCGCAATGTATGCGTCGGAGGGTAAACCATATTCAGAATCTGATAGGCTCGTTTTTCCACCTGACCAACGTTCTCCTTTTGCGGCGTCGCCGAATCCCATACGGATTTCTGCGGTTGCTAAAAGTTTAGCGGCAATTTCCGACGGTTTAAGCAATACGGTTTTCATTAGTGAGAAAGTGATTGCAACCGAAGGAACAAAGGGAAAAGGAAAATACAGGATTCTTGGATTTGCTAATACCGGATTCCAAAACGGTACGGATACCGTTGAGTGTGCATTAGAATTCCAAGCGATACCAGATGGCGACCCGCGAATAAAAGATAACGGCGACGGAAGTTCCGCCGGCGCAACGGTAACGGTACCGGTGAACGTCTATTTCCCAAAATGTACATCCGATGAATATTTTGTTCTCGGTTACACTGCGTTTACCAGTCGTTTTAATACCGTGTTACCGCCGAACAGCATCACTATTTATAACTCTAACCATAATCAAGGCGGCGTCAGTTCGACTAATTCATTCCACACCGGCGGCGTGAATGCCGGATTCGGTGACGGTTCGGTACACTTTATTTCCGAAACGATTAACAACATCACGGACGGCGCAAGATATGGCGGAACGTATCATCATGAAGACCCAAGCGGTACATTAACGCCTTACAAACGATCTATTGGTTGTGTGGGAGGCGGCTACAATGACTATGTCAATTACATTCAAGGACGTTCTCCTTATGGAATCTGGGGCGCGCTTGGCTCCGTCAATGGCGGAGAAGCAGTTACGGTACCATAACAAAATAGAATAGAAAAGGGAAATTGAAAATGAGAATGATTTTTCATTTTCAATTTTCCCGTTTCAAAATTATTGTTGTTTAGTTATAACAAAAAATAGATATAAATTGTGTTTTTGTAATATTTCAGTAATTTGACGTAAAAGCAGTGCTGTTGTATTTTCGCCCCGATAGGGGCAATGCGTAACAACCCACCGCAACGCGGTGGGTAATGCACCACACCAATAATCGCCCTGAAAGGGCAATGCAGAAACCAACAACGTCCTACCACTGCCCTTTCAGGGCGACAATATTTTTGTTTTTATACCCACCGCGTTGCGGTGGGGTGTTATGCGGCGTCCTTTCAGGACGGGATACATTCGCAATTCTCTGAATAATTACGAAAAAATTTATTATGCCCGTTTCAAAATTATTGTTATTCAGTTGTAACAAAATTGTAGAGATACAAATAGCGTTTTTTAGACGGCAACTGAATAGTTACAAATTTTTCCTTTTTTCAAGAAATATTTATTTATGACAAAACATCTCATTTTACTAAGCGCTTTATTGGTATTTGCCGGTTGCGGTCAGAATATGCCCGACGGGATGCCTAAATTGTATCCATGCCAAATTACCGTAACGCGTGACGGACAACCGTTTGCGATGGCAAGCGTCAAACTCTATCCTGTTGAACCGCAGAAAAAAGAATGGTCAACAACCGGTTTGACAGGAACAAACGGTGTTGTTGATTTGCGAACCAACGCAAATTATCGCGGAATTCCAGCCGGTAAATACAAAATCATTGTTGTTAAAGAAGACGTTGAAGACATTGACAAGAATTTTTACTACCGCCTCAATACGGTTGATCCAAATTTGGGCGACATGGAATCAACGCCGCTTGAAATCGAAATAAAAAGCGGCAAAAACAAGCAAACGATTGATGTCGGACCGGAGATAAAAACTCGTATTGGCGGAAAACTGAGAAAATTTACTGAATATACCGAAAAATAAGCGTAAAATCTTGCTTTGTCTGCACGGACATTGGCGATTCGGGAAACTTCAAATTTTTTTGAATTGCCGGTTTTTTTGACATTTCGATTTTTACAGGATTTTCTTTTTTTTGTTTTCATTGTCGTGTTTTATGTATTCATGGGGTATGTTCTCAATAACACATGCTGTACCATAAGGCACGACTTTTTGTAATAAGGTTCGGTTTTGTTATTATTCTCCGCCGGCTACTGAGGTTGTTTTATTTGGAAAATCAAGTTGTTGCTCTCTCTATTGACGGTGAATAATTACAAAAAATAAAATAAATAGTTACTCACGATCCACTCTTAATTATCAACGAAAAATGCCGTTAAAATTGATTTATTTGATACAAATTAAATTTTTTCGGATTAAAAATTCTGTTTTTCTGTAAATTTGTAAACATTTAATTGGATGTGTTGTTTTTTAATGATAGTATTGATTATGGATTAAAGTTGGGAGCGGTCGTTGTTACGGACAACAGCAAACAATAACGACGTATCTTAAAACGGTTAATCCCAATCTGTTTCTAACACATTTATATTATCAGGAAAACAACTACTATGTCACATCGTATTCTTGATTTTTCACAAAATCCGCTTCGTTTGAGAACGCGGCTCAAACAACTTGTCGTCCAATCGGAAAACGAACCTGTTCAAACAATTCCGCTTGAAGATATTGCGGTTTTGCTCGTCTCTCATCCGCAAGTGTCCTTTTCACAAGCAGTGCTTGAGGGAATCGCGGAAAATGGAGCGGTTTTGATCGCCTGTAACCGAAAATCGTTGCCGGTGGGAATGTATGTCCCGCTTGCCGGTCATCACCAACCGTCACGGAGAATTTCATTACAAATAGGCGCTCCCGTCCCATTAATGAAACGAGCATGGCAACAAATTGTCAAAGCAAAAATCGTAGCACAATCAAAATTGCTCCAATCGTTGTTTGGTTTTGACAAAGGGCTATTAAAGTTATCTGAACAAGTTCGCAGTGGTGATCCTAATAATATCGAGGCAATGGCAGCGCGTCGGTATTGGTCGCAACTCTTTGCAGGTTTTAACTTTCGGCGGCAACCGGAGGGCGAGGACGATATCAATATACGGCTTAATTTTGGTTACGGAGTCTTGCGCGGGATTGTTGCGCGTGCGGTTTGCGCAAGCGGTTTTCATCCTGCTATCGGGTTACACCATCATAACCAGTACAACGCTTATTGTTTAGCAGATGATTTGATGGAGCCGTTTCGTCCTATCGTTGATCGTGTGGTTCGTGAGCAATTCTTGGAAACAGGGCATGTTGAAGAACTGACGCCAAAATTAAAGTCGGAATTAATTTCTCCGCTTTTGGGGCGATTTTTATTGAATGGAGAGTTGCTAACTCTTTTTGAGGTAACAACTCACATGGCGGCTTCGTTAGTTCAATTTTTTGCGAAAGAAAGAAAAGAATTATCTGTACCGGAATCTTTCGAGAGTATTTCCGAAGAAAAACCATTTTGAGTTTTCGAATTTTTAAGTATTTTACTAACGTTAAATTATTTTTGCCATGCCAAAACAAGAATACGTTTTTTCAGGTTATAAATCTATGTGGTTAGTAACGATGTTTGATCTTCCGGTCAAGACGAAAAAAGACCGTAAAATTTATGCAGGTTTTCGAAAATCACTTCTTGAGCTTGGATTTTCGATGATCCAGTTTTCGGTTTATGTTCGATTTTGCAATAGTGAAGAGTTTGCCCAAAAATATCGCAAGGCAATTCGTAATACATTACCCGAATGTGGTCAAGTCAGGATTCTCACCCTGACTGACCGACAATTCGAGAAAATGGAAAATTACGTCGGAAAAATCCTAAACCCCAACGAAAATGCCCCCAAACAACTCACTTTTTTCTAATTTCAGGAAATCTAACTCGTTTATCCTTAGCAATTTGCTAAAAATATAGTATATCCGAACAGCAATTTCCCGGAAACCATAGCGTGTCAATGTAAATCCGAAACAAGAAGTAAAGTATATCCGAACAGCAATTTCCCGGAAACCATAGCTAAGTTCAATTACTGACATATTCGCAAAGATATATATCGATCCA
>JAITDV010000371.1 GCA_031282385.1 Planctomycetaceae bacterium
TCAAACCATCTTTCTCCTCTTCCTTAATCTTATCCGCAACTTCCTGAATCTTAGCCTTCAACTTATCAATCGAACCTTCAGGAAAAGGCCAAGGAACATTAATCGATAAAGGATCATTCTTAGTAGGATACAATTCAACCCCAAACCAAACTACTTTTTCATAGAAAGCTGGCACAATAACGGATCTTAAAACTTCTAACCAATCGTCTTGTATTTCTTTGATCAACATACTAGGATTGTCAAATTCATTTTTATGTTCATTGACAAACATCCAAGCTCTCGGATGAATATTTCGTGCTTGATAAGACCTTGCAATTAATAAAAAAGTTTTTTTTCGTTCTTCGCCTGTCAATATTTTTTGTTCTGGCAATTTAATTTTACCCGCTTCAACATCTATCCATATTTTTGCCAATTTCATTGCTTGCTTAAAAGACCTTTTATCTTCTAATACCGCAGCGTTAGTCAAGAAAGACCAACCTAATTTTTTATTACCGGATCGATAAGCGTTATTAGCAGCCGCCAAGTAATATGAACAATATTCAAAATCATGGCTATAATGTTGATGATGATATTGTTTTTCATCTTCCATTTGAATCCGCCACGCCATATCATATAAACCAATTTTCTCGAATGCTAAAGGTAAATTATCTGTAGTAGAGTATTCGCAAAAAAATAACCGATAAGGACTGTCGGTAGGAAATGGATAACGTACCCATTGTTGCAATATATTTAAGTATAAATTATCTGATGATTTTTTAGGAAACGTATTACATACTGCTTTTAACGGTAAGAGATTAACTTCGTTTTTATTTATTGTGTCTAACAATTGTCTGTCTTTAACAAGTAATTTAACAATATCAACCCAATCAATCACATTTGAAACTGAAAGTGAATCTTGAAATTTATTGATGACATCTGATGCGGAAAACGAACTCAAACTATCAAACCTCGCAATAATCATTGAAACAGTTACATCATTATTGATTTTAGGGCGTGTTCTCAATTCATTAACTTTTGCAATAAGCTTCTGATTCAATAATTGTTCAGAGGAGCTTTGTGGTCTGATTATCTGCCATATCTCATGCGCAAGACTCATCGTTTTTTGAAACTCGTCAAAATCTTTTATATCATTTTTCGTATCTTGTGAAAAACAAAATGAGACAAATAAATTAAACAGTAACACAAATAAAATAATTTTAAATTTCATGTTTTTTTCTTTTTAAATGAATTTTTAAAATATTTTTTATTTAACCACAGAGGATTCAATAAAAATTATTTTTGATTTTTTTAGATAAATAAAGTAACAAATACCATCAACACATTCACATATTTTATATACCTTTTTCACTTTAAATTTCGGTTTCTGTAACAAAAAATAGGTAGTGAGTGATTAGTAGCAAGTGATTAGTATCAGTAACTGATCACGCGTCCTAATCAACAGATATTCAATAAGTTAAACACACAACATTATCGTTACAATAAATTATCGTTACAATAAATCATCGTTTAGATTTTAACCGACAATTTTTGTAACAGACAAAACCGAAAACTCAAGTAAAAAAGGTGTATCGTAAGCATTCAAAACAATCTTTTCTCAGACGGCTAAAATAAATTATTAGAGGTTCACTAATTTATTATTTAATTTACATTTACACCTTAATCAATTTTAATGTAACGCGGTGGACGAATACACGGATAATATTTATTATTTTTCATTTCAGAAAACGGAATATCATTGTATATTGATTGTAATATAGTTTTCATGGCATTTAATGTATTCTGCTTTTTTGAAAATTCCGTAGTAGTATCATTCTTCAAATTAGCATAAATTATTTCTGCCGGATCATAATAATTTTTTTTATATTGTTCTAAAGAAATTCTCGATAATAACCAGCTTGTGTACTCTGATTTAAAGTTTTGCAAATATGCATCTGCTTCGAGAAATGTTAAATAGTCTTGCACCTTACTAAAGTAATCATCTAGTTTTCTCCAATTTGTATTTCCATCTTTTATTGCAATTTGCTGTTTTACATGATGGTTTTCATGTAATACAACTGATTTGATGTCTTCTTTTTTCATACCTAAGTTATATGAACTGGGCAAAATAAACAGAGCGTATATTTTTAGGTTGTTTCCTTTTCCATACGATACCGTAACGCCTTGATGTCCTGTGTTGTCGTTTGGTCCGTATTGCAATCTCTTATTATTTATTGTAACAAGTTTAGGCGGATTACCTTCATACCATTCACCCGTAAATTTTTCTTCAAACCACTTCTGCGATCCTAGTGTTGTTTTATTATCAGGTAATTCTGTGTCTGCAAATCCTTTTGGTAAAGACGCAATGAGTCCAGGTACTTCCGTTCGCCTTCCACTAAGAGTGCTTGCAACTTCACTTCCATGAAAAATCTTTTGTGCAACTCGAATTTTTCGGTTTAATTGTAATTTTCCGTCAATTGAAACTGAAACTGTTGTTTCAAAACGGCGATTGGCATCTTCATTATTTTCAAGAAGAGTGGCATCTGCACCAGTTTCTCCATAAGAAACTGAAATAGAATTATCTGATTTTAATGATGACACAAACTTATGATTAGGTACAGTCCAAGTAAATTTACCATTGAAATCATCACCACCATCCACTGTAAAATTGATTGGTACCATATTTGCGTTTATTATTTCACGTTTGCCATTTTGCTTTTCAATTAAAGAAACTACTTCAATTAGTAATGATGATATTCTTTCTAACCCACTCCCCGTTTTTGATTTGTACTCTGCCGTGAGTGAATCTGATCCTATATTTATTCCCTCAATATAAAATTTCTTAGATAATTCAGAAATATTGTAACTCTGTTCGGATAAGATTGAATTTTTGTCACCTTTGTTTACATTTTTCCAAACCCGTATATTTGTTCCTCTAGGTTTAACTTTTACCGTTCCAGTCATGTCTTTGGGCTCAAATGAAATATCAACAGCAACCAAATCATCATCAGCATAATTTCCAATATACAAATAATCCCAAACAGGCTCAAGCTCACGATGTGTATCGTCTGGACATTTCTTATTGGGACAAGAAGTATCACAATTCCAATTTGCGGTATATTCTTTACCGCAATCATGATCGTCATTGAACATAATCGGCAATGCCATTAGACCTCCACTGTTCTGAACCGTTTTATTTGGTGCATCAACTTTCAATTCATACACGGTTAAATCTCTTGTTACTGATTCTACATTTGTGCCGCTGTAAGTTACGGTCAACTTTTGATCGTCCATTTTACCGCTTGGAGAATCGTCAGAGACAACATAGTAAGTTTTAGGACTTATTGTTGCAGACCAAGTCATTGATTTTACCCCAGCTTCTTGTCCAAATGGGTTTTCAATTTCACTACTATATAACCTCAATTTATCTGATACTGTTAATGTAAAATTACCTTCTGTTAAAGGTGTATCTATTGTTACAGTAACAGGTCGTCTTACACTTTTTACTGGCAAAAAATCGTCCGCAGAGATTGTCAATTTACCCCAAACGTCAAGTGTAACAGTTGTCGTTTTCGAATACTTATCACTTTGGCGAGTTGATTCAACTGTTTGCATGTCTGATTTATATTTTGTAATTGTAAGAACTACATTCATGGTGATTGTTATTGTGTAGGTTCCCGAATGACTTGATGACGCGGTAA
>JAITDV010000430.1 GCA_031282385.1 Planctomycetaceae bacterium
AGAAGTAACAACTGAAGGCGGTCTTGATGTCGCCGATAAATTTGACAGCGTAAAAAAAATTGTCGGACAACTTCAAGAGGTTGGTATTAGTGTGAGTTTATTTCTTGACCCTGATCTAAGGCAAGTTGAAGCCGGAATACGAACTGGTTGTAACGCCATTGAAATTCACACCGGAAAATACGCAAACGCAAAAGATCAAAAAATCATATCTGATGAAATTACGCGAATTGCTGAAGCCGGAAAAATAATTACCAATGCAAATTTGCGTTTACATGCCGGTCATGGATTGACTTATCACAACGTAATACCGATTGTAAAAATTCCAAACATGCTTGAGTTAAACATTGGACACAGCATCATTTCTCGTGCTGTTATGGTAGGTCTTAAAAAAGCGGTCAAAGAAATGAAACAATTACTCTGTAATCTATGAATATGAGTAACTATTCAGTTGCGGGTACATACTGCTCGTACTATAAATTGCGGGACTCCAGAGCGTAAAAGCCTGCTTTACGGTAGGCAGGCAGGCGGCGGGAAAGGAAAATTCAAGTGTGAGCAGTTTAATTTTTGGCAATATACTTTGTCCTGAAAGAGTATTATGGAACAACACAACCGTATTATCTGATCAAGGTTGTTTCTGGAGTGGAGTTAGTATTATTTTCGTTTGTGGAGTAGCCGATGCTGCCGAGTCCGGTTATGTTGGGGAGAGATGATGATGTATTGTTGTTTGTTGATGTAGTGGTTCCTGCGGGTGTGGTTAATGTTCCGGTTGGAGTAGCCCCCATTGTTGTTAATTTATTTTTCAAGTCGTTTTGATTTGGATTTAACAATACAGATTGTTGGTATGCGGTAATAGCGTTTTCGCGGTCGCCGTTATTTTCGCGGATGAATCCGATTGCCCGCCAAGCTCGATAGTTGTTGGGATCGTTTGCGATTACGTTTTGTAGTAATTCGGTTGCTTTTTTAATACTGGAGTCGCTTATTTCTTTTTGTCCTTGAGCGGTCATTATCTGTGCCCATTCGTGATGGAGTCTTGCAAGTTCGATTTTTGGGTCTTGCAAATTCGGACTAATTTTGCACCAATTTATAATATGCTCAAAAGCCATTTGGGGTTGTCTTATTTCAATATACATTGCCGCAAGACCGCGATTGGCTTTCAAATGATTCCGGTCAATTGCCAAACAATTTCTGTAATATTTATTTGCCTCGTCGTATTGTTGTTGTGCTTTAGCGATTTCGCCTTGGGTTAGGGATAGTTTTGCGGATTGGTGATAAGTTTCGGCAAGATTAAAATAAATGTCGGGATTATTAGGTTCTCGTTTGAGGGCTTCCGTGAAAGCACGTTGTGCCTGATCGTAACGTGCCTGATTAAAATAACGTACCCCTTCCGCACTCATGTTCGCCGAGGTACAACCAACAATCGGTAATACAACAATTATTGTAATAAAAAATAACAACAATAATCTTTTAAATTCAGAATCAGAATTCGGAATTCGAAATTCTGAATTATTTTTTTTATCGTGAAATAAATTATTATTATTATGGTTTTTGCATTTCATTGGCAAAATGAAAAAAAATTTTGTATCATTTCGTATGAATATATTAATTTCGTAATATTTCAGTGGAATTAGTGTTTTGAGTTAATTAATAACTCATGTTACGCAGGGACTAAGTATCAGTTTTTCCTTCGCCCCTTTACGGGCAACGCATAACAACCCGCCGCAACACGACGGATACGAAATCCCAATAATACCTCGTCCTGACAGGGCCTTGTAAAACGGATTGGCATTGCCCTTTCAGGGCTTGAATTATAGTGTATTCTTTCGTAGGGCGTTACCTTGCGCTATTGATTCAAGACTTTCAGCCTTAGTTCAAAAAACAACACAAAAAACATTCTACTGAAATATTACAATAATATTAGACCTTTTCTCTAACCTAAAAAATACATCAACGCAACAAAAAACCTACAACAAAAAACCGCCTTTAACTCCTCCGAGACCACCCCTGACCCCTCCGGGTCAGGGGTGGTCACCTACAGGTTAGCGAAAAGGTCTATTACAATAATTTGCATTTGACATTAACGATTATTTTGTGGAAGTGTAATAATTTTTGTGATTTGTTACAAGAGCAAAAAATGATGTTTCGAAGGGGGGGTTGTAGAGTTAGCTGGAATGTAATAAAATTCCCGCCCAGTTTCCGTAGTGCGGTAATTTTTAATATGCTGACTACGGTTTTTTGACGCTGTTCGCGCGTGAAATTTTACTACGTGCGTTCGGTATAACCCAAATTCGATTTAGACTAATCATATCAAAAAAAGTATGAAAATTTCCTGCGAACGTAATAAGTTTTCACAATCATTTCAACTTGCAGCTTCAGTTGTTTCGGT
This sequence comes from Planctomycetaceae bacterium, assembly GCA_031282385.1. Taxonomy (GTDB): domain Bacteria; phylum Planctomycetota; class Planctomycetia; order Pirellulales; family Thermoguttaceae; genus WRKP01. The sequence goes on from JAITDV010000430.1 coordinate 2,384, forward strand.
TCGTGATGTTCGTCCTGTGCTTCAAAATGTCAAGATAACTGTCGATAAATCCGGCGTACTCTTACAAGCAACTGACACCGAACTTGGTATCCGTACTTACGTCGATGATTGTAAAGTAACCGAAAAAGGCGAAGCAATTCTTCCGACAAAACATCTCAAAAAAATTCTTGTAGAAAGCAACGAAGAAGAACTGACAATTGAAAGTGACAGTGACAAAACCGTTATTAGCGGCGAACGCAGCAAATATACATTGAACACACAACCGACAGATGAATTTGCGGATGTTGAAAGTTTCAACGAAACCTCGTATCACGAAATTCCTTCCAATGTATTTGCCGAAGCGGTACGCCGTACGCTTTTTGCAACTGACTCCGATAACGCAAAATATGCTTTGAGCGGTGTGTTTTTTGAAATGATTGACAACCGTTTTGCCGCGGTTGCGACTGATGGCAGACGACTTGCATTCCAAGACGGCGCCGCAACTTGTGTTAAAAATCATAAAGTTGAATCTTCCATCTTTCCCGCAAGAACGTTGCAAGTAATTGAACGCGCAATTTCAAATGATGAAGTCATCAAATTAGCCGTATCACAAAATCGCGTTCTTGTTCAATACGGGAGAACTGTATTTTATTCAAGATTGCTTGAAGGCAGATTTCCGCGTTGGCGAAATATTATTCCGTCCGACGAAAAAAAAGTAAAAATTGATATTCTTGCCGCACCTTTTGCCGCCGCCGTCAGACAAGCTGCAATTGTTACATCGGAAAAGCAACCTGGAGTTGTCATAATTTTTGAGAAGGGAAAAATGATCACAACCGGCAACGGACAAGAAATCGGAGATTCTGCAATCGAAACACCTGTATCTTATAATGACAAAAGATTAAGTTTGAAGATTGATCCGCGTTTTCTTATTGATTATTTACGTGTTTTGCCCGCAGAAAAAAATGTTACAATTTTAATCAACGATGACAGCGAACCGTTGACTTTGAAAACGGATGACGAATATACGTATATTGTGATGCCGTTATCGTCTTAGAATTGTCTTAAAGAACATATACTATTATGTTGTCAACGTTGTAGATACGCGTTTTGTATTTTGGGTATCATTCACCGGAATTGTACTGATCGTACTATAAATTGCGCGGATCAAGAGCGTAAAAGCCTGCTTTCCGATAGGTAAGCAGGCGACGGTAAAGGAAATTGTAACTATTCAGTCGTGTGTTTTTTTATCGGCAACAATTCTGTTATGCAAGCCCAATAAATCCGCACGGAATAACATATTTTCCGAACGGCTCTAATATTCCAACCCTTATTTACCAAACTACCCTCAGTAGTCAAAAATTCCTCCCAACGCGCCCTCATGCCATTACGTTTGCTTGATATTGTCTTAATTTCACCATCGAAAAAATAAGGGCGTGTTGAGGGAAATCTGCTTGCTGCTAATGGGAATTGGATAAATAGTTGTCCTTGAAAAAGTCATTTGGTGCTATAAATTCTGGGCTTATCTGGTTGCAATTTAGAATTATAATTTGCAATATAGTTATTGTTTAATCCGAGATTTTCCTTAAAACCTTGCAAATATTAGACCTTTTCTCTAACCTAAAAATACATCAACGCAACAAGAAACCTACAACGAAAAACCGCCTTTA
>JAITDV010000487.1 GCA_031282385.1 Planctomycetaceae bacterium
GAAGCAGATTTTAGAGGAATTGATTTGTCTGATTTTACAATAACGCAGTGTAGATTTTTTAAAGTTGATTTAAAGGACGTCAATTTTTCTAATGCCGTTATAACAGGCAGTGATTTTAAACTCGCAAAAAACTTGACCGTCGCCCAAATTAAATCAACATGGAATTACAAACACAACCAAATGGACAAAATAATATTGCCAAAAGACATCCAAGATGAACTCGACAAAGAAAAGAAAAAATGAAAAGTATGTAACTATTCAGTAGCCAGCTATAAACATTCTCTTTCTGTCTATGTACTGTTCATACTATAAATTGTGTAACTCAAGAACGTAAAAGCCTGCTTTCCGATAGGTAAACAGGCAAATGTAGAGGAAATTCAAAGTGTGAACAGTTTCAATAAAGTTAGCATGATAAAGTCTGATTTGAACTGGACAAATTGTACAATTACCCAACACAAGTTTATTCGATTTTGTGTAACAGAATATTTACCGATAAAAAATACACAACTGAATAATCACAAATCTGAAATTGTTTAGTCGGGTTTGGTTTAATCCCACCACCATTGTCCGGCTTGCAATTCGATTTTAATATTGTTACGAATATTTGATATTTGATTTTTGTTTTCTATTTTTACATTTTCTTTTGATAGAGCGACAGTCGGTTCTATTTCAACACCGCCAATCGGAAATCCGATTTTCCCGTTGCGGATTTTATAGTTTACCGCCGGCAATGCAAACTTCGGTAATTTATACGTCTGAATTGTAAACTTACTCTCATCGCCCAAAAATTCCATCGACCATTCAGCTTTGCTATAAAAATCTTGCTCATGAATATGCGCTGCACACACAAACATATCAATCAGATTTTTTAATTGAGCATACACAAGTATTTTTTTCGTCAGTTTCGGATATTGCGCAGTAAAACTACGGGTAAATTCCAAACTTGCTCTGTCAACTGCATTGCTTCTGACTTCACGTTTGCCCGTCATTGCATCTACAACTTCTTCCTCCGTTACCAACTTAACTCCCTCACTAACAAGCTCAATTCCCGTCTTGTCCGCAGTCATTACAACAGATTTATAATCCGGCATAAAATACCAACGATGTAGTTTATTTGCTTGTTGTGTGGACAAATCTGTTTTGGCAATGAATGTTGTGATATTTACACCGGCAGGAATTTTCTCAATACCAATTCCAATTAATTTCATCCGATAATCTGCAGCAACCATTACTCGCGCCGCATGTGTTGTTGCCGGAATTCCATCAACTCTGATCGTTTGTAAGCCCAGACTTTGCCGTAAGCCATCCGCAAAAATGTTGATTCTGTTTCGATCAAGATGATTATTGCGTAGAAATTTTTGCAAGTTAGCATTCCCTTCACTTGTCGGATCAATCGAGCATCCAATTACATCAACCGCATCCTTGCCTGGCGCAAAAGCACGCAGAGCAACAACCAAATCTTGCAACTCACAAATCGGTTTTCCTGTTGTCCGCCCAACCATCATTCCCTCCGCGCCAGGGTACCAACCCTCCGCCGGTCCCGCAATCACAATATCTTTAGAATCAGGGAAGAAAAAAAGATATTTGATTTGTGTTAATCCTGCCAGATAACGTACTTCATCATTCAACACTCCATTCGATTTCTCAATTGCACGCTCAAGATGTTTGAGTGAGACAAAGCGTAAATCACTTTTTACCATTACAGATTTCGGTAATTGCGAGTAAGAATTTCGCGCTGCTAGTAGTTGACGTTGAGCAACTTGCCCCGCGTCAAGCGATATTACTTCCAATACTCCATACGGATTGATCCAAACACCAGAATTACCACTTCCAAGTCCCGCAGCCGTGTTTTCTTCCTGCGCAGGTAACAATGCAGTCGTGAACGACGACAGAATTATTAAAAAAACCAAAATAAATGTTGGGGCAAAAAAATAAAACGAACCGCCCGTAACCAAATTCTTAATTTTCATTTTTCGTCAATTTGTCTTTAACTGAAATTTTGTTACTATCGTACTGAACAAAAACACAGAGTCCGTAAACAACGCTAATTCAAAAAATCTTAATTTGCTCACTTAAAATTCTAAATTCGGCAACCTTGATTTGTACCGCCTAATTTATACTGCCCGTACAATAAATTACGTGACTCAAGAGCGTAAAAGCCCGCTTTCCGATAGGTAAGCAGGCGGCAGCAAAGGAAATTTAAAGTGTGAACAGTTTAATTTAAAATGCACTCAATATCGCGTTGCAAAATCTACCTTCCCTAACTATCTCTATTCGGACAGCAAATAAATGAGAGTAATTTTAACATGACATAATTTTTTTGAAATTTTTGCTAAAGAATCGAAAGAAACGTCGTGAGTCAAATAATTGTTACAAAAATTACGATCTATGAAATCATACAACTCGTTTTATTCTTAAAAAACGATAAGAACAGATATTTCAAAATGGCTTAAAGTGAAATTATCGCTAAAATTGTTTTCTTGAATCCTATTTAGTTGTCCCTGAAAAAGTCTTTTTGTTGTTTTAATGGTAGCCAACTTGTTCGTGGCGAGTTCGTTTGAGCATCTGAATGGGAACTCCTTGTCAATTAATTTTGATAATATTTGCAAGGTTTTAAGGAAAATCTCGGATAAAACAATAACTACATTGCAAATTATAACTCTAAATTGCAACCTGATAAGCCCAGAATTTATAGCACCAAATGACTTTTTCAGGGACGACTAAGTAGTTTACAATGGAATATTAACCGTTGGTATGATTCGGATGTTGGTAAATGGGTAAGCGAGGATCCAATTGGGTTTATAGGTAGTGGTTTCAAATTAAGCGTTAAAGTCTGATCATAAAAATGTTATGTCGTTTAATTAATTATTTGTTCGCGGTGGTTGGTATGATTATTGCCTCAACAATAGCGGCTTTGGTGAAAATTGATTGTTTAGCAAAACTGGTCTATTTGATATTGGATAAAATGTATGAAATGAACAAAAAATATTTCAAATATTCCTTTAAAATCGGAATGCTTAACTTGAAACCACTGGGCATTTGCCCTACGAAAATAGTATAAAATAAATTTTAGCCCTGAAAGGGCGTAATCAAAACTCAATTTAACACGCCGTAGAGACACGATTTATTGCGTCTCTCAATTATTGATGTCGCCCTTTCAGGGCTTGCGTTATTGAAAATCATTTTCGTAGGGCGAATGCCCTACGCTACTGATTCAAGGCTTACAGCCTTATTAAAACAACGAC
>JAITDV010000509.1 GCA_031282385.1 Planctomycetaceae bacterium
AAAAAATCTACAACGAAAAACCGCCTTTAACTCCTCCGAGACCACCCCTAACCCCTCCGAAGGAGGGGAATAAGAATACGCCTCCGAAGGAGGCGAATAAGAAGAAGCATCCGAGTGAGGCGCGAATTATTCCCCTCCTTCGGAGGGGTCAGGGGTGGTCTCCTACAGGTTAGCGAAAAGGTCTAGTATCAAAATTAATTGACAAGGAGTACCTATATGCTCAAACGAACTTGCCGCGAACAAGTTGGCTACCATTAAAACAACAAAAAGACTTTTTCAGGGACGACTAGTTACATCTGATCTTGACAATATTTGGGGCAATATGTATATTGGTCTTCGATTTTAAGTTTTCGTCAACTTAAAGTAAAAATAAAGTTGCCGAAGTTCGATAATTGAACAAGTTATAAAAATAACGCTAACATACATGGCTGGTTTATGAGAACGGATTGTATGTTAGTTTACTAAAATTAAAAATTACATTAAAGGGAACCAATAATGCGATTAAATTCTTTTTTTGTTACGATAATTTGTGTGTTGTTTGGAGTGTTGTCCGAGGTTAGTTTTGCGGAGTCATTGGTGTTTGATTTTGAGTCTGGAGATTTGGCGGGCGAAGGTTGGCTGATAGTTGAGGGCGACAACTCAAAACCTATCGGCAACCGCGATTCTGAGTTTCACCACAAGCCTTCCATACCTTACTCAAAACACGGAAAATTTTACCTGACCACTCTCGAAACTACCGCCAATAACGATCCCACCGATGACACAATTTGCATACTCGAATCGCCTGTTTTTGTCCTAAAAGGAACAGAAGTAAAATTACTTGTCGGCGGCGGAAATCGTCCTAATACTTATGTTGGTCTTTGCCCCGTTCTTGACGGCGGTAATGTCGGTAAACCGGTTCGCAAAGCACAAGGACAAAATTCACAGAAACTCAATGAAATTGTCTGGAACGTTGCTGAATTTAAAGATAAACCTTTCGTCTTACAAGTTGTTGACAATGAAATCGGAAGTTGGGCGCATATCCGCATGGATTACTTCCAAGCAACAGGTCAAATTGATACAGAAAAAAATTCGTTGCGCAAAAAATATCTGGATAATTTTATTGCCCAAGAAAAAATTAAACGCGAATCTATCCGACAAAATCCATTACTCAACGCCCAACCGATTCTCTATGTTGCCCGCAAACAATACTTGCCCGACCACCACAACACAGCTACCATTTTCCAAAACGGCGAAATCAATACCAACTGTTTTCGCGGCAAAAGTTCATTGAGAATTTGGAATCCCAAAGATGATTCCGTACAAGTTTTACTTGAATTGCCGGACGGAATTGTGCGTGATCCATGTTTATCTTTTGACGCGACAAAATTGCTCGTCTCAATCCGGCGCGACATTAAAGATGATTACCACATTTACGAACTCCAACTTAAACCGTTCTTATCAGGCAGTCAAAAAACTATTATCGTTACAAAAAATACTGATCTCACAAATACGCCGCTTTGTCAATTAACTTATTTGTACGGCGTGAGTGATATTGATCCGATTTACTTGCCGTCCGGCGAAATTGTTTTCGCTTCAACGCGTGAGCCGAAATATTGTATGTGTAATCGGCATATTATGACAAACTTGTATAAGATGAATTACGACGGCTCAAATATCCGACAAATCGGTAAAAGTACATTGTTCGAGGGGCATCCGTCGCTTTTGCCGGACGGTCGAATTATTTATGATCGTTGGGAATATGTTGACCGTAATTTCGGCGACGCTCAAGGCGTATGGATAACAACCGCCGACGGCTTCAATCACGCAATTTTTTGGGGTAACAACACCGCTTCACCCGGCGGAATTATTGACGCAAAAATCATTCCCGACAGTATGTCTGTTTTCATTGCAACTTTCACTTCTACACACGACAGACCTTGGGGGGCTATTGCTCTAGTTGATCGGCAAAAAGGAATTGACGGCAAACAAGCGGTGTTACAAACGTGGCCGGCGTCGGCAATTAATCTTGTTGATGATGGAAAATCAGAATCATTTAATGAGGTGAAAAAATATGATACATTTACAAGAGTTCGCCCGAAATTTGAAGACCCGTTTCCGCTTTCTGCCGAATGGTTTCTTGCTTCAGGCATGACCGGACAAGGCGAAAAAATGGGAATATATTTGTTGGGTCGAGACGGTACAATGAAACTCGTTTTTGATGACAAAAATGCTGACGGCTGCTTTGACCCGACGCCGATTGCACCAACTGCTCCGCCGTCAACAAATACTCAAGAAGCAGATTTATCTAAATCAACTGGCAACTTTTACGTAACGAATATTTACGAAGGTCTGGGTATGGACGAAGTCAAAAAAGGAAACGTTAAATTTTTACGTGTTGTCGAATCGCCGGAGAAAAAAACGTGGTCGCCGAAAGGTTGGGCAAACGGACACGGTGAACAAGGACCGGGAATGAATTGGTATGAATTTATCAATAAACGTATTCTTGGTACGGTTCCGGTTGAAGATGACGGCAGTGTTCATTTTACTGTTCCTGCCGATACTTTTTTATACTTTCAATTGCTAGACGAACAAGGACGAATGATTCAAACAATGCGCAGCGGTGTGATTATTCGACCTGGTGAAACCAACGGTTGTGTTGGTTGCCATGAAGACCGGCTGGCAACTTTTCCGCCGCTTCCAAACACGCCTAAAGCATTGACCAAACCGCCGCAACAAATGAACGGCTGGTACGGTTCGCCGCGGCTTTTTAGTTATGTTAAAGAAGTACAGGAACCGGTTTTTGATAAATATTGTACGCAATGTCATGATTACGGAAAAATTGAACAGAGTTCCAAAAAGCCGAATCTTGCAGGAGATTTGAACACGATTTTCAATACGTCGTATGTTGAACTTTATAAAAAGAATTTGATCAAAGTAGTTGGAGCGGGACCGCATGTTAAGTTGAAACCATATACGTGGGGTTCAACACAAAGTCGAATCGCTAACGTTTTACTCAATGGTCATACAAATCCTGAAATTGATGTGAAACGTAAAGAGCTTGGTGTGTATATTAATCGACAGACAAATCCTGAAGCAATTGATCGGGTTTTAACGTGGATTGATTTGAATGCTCCGTATTATCCGACTTATTTGACTTCGTTCCCGAACAATCGTTTTGGACGTTGCCCTATCACAGATGCTCAACTTAACCGTCTGGCGGATCTTTGCGGTTATAAAAACCGTTTTCGTAGCGGTAATTCTGATGGACAAACTGCACTTGATTGGGCAATTTCGTTTACGCGACCGGAATTGAGTCCGTGTTTGGCGAAATGGAAAACTGATGCAGATAAAAATTCGCCTGAATACAAAGAGGCGTTGTCGATTATCGAGTCAGGCAAAAACGCTATTGCAACAAACCCGCGCGGCGAAAATCCAAACAATGTTGCCGCAACGCAACGCGACACCAAACAACAAGCAAAATACGAATTTCTCCGAAACCTCGAATTACAAATGCGAAAAGCAATCACAAACAAAGAAAAATTGTTCGATAAAAATGTCATTCAATAATAGGGCATCTCTATTCTGCTCGTACAATAAATTGCGATCTTGAGCCGCGCAATTTATTGTACAAAAAGTATAAGTATAAGAGTAAGAGTCATGAATCTGCTTTGACTAATAGAGCCGATGCGTGTCCTTGCGGGTTTATTGCGATTTTGATGAATGAATCGCCGGTTGAATGTTTGTTTGGGTCAGCGATTAAGATTGGGCATTCGGGGTCTGGTATTGAGTGGTTTATTGTTGGGAAAAATTTTTGCATTTTGAGAGACATTATACTTGCTATCAACTCAAACATTCCTGAACCTGCGCCGGCATTGCCCCAAAAACCTTTCGCTGCCGCAACTGGAATTGGTTTGTTTCTTGTTCCAAAAACATCATTTATTGCCATTGCTTCCGCTTTATCTGAATCCCGACTTCCCAATCCGTGAGCGTTGATATGACCAATCCGTTCTAATTCAATTACGCCGGTCGCTGCAATAATATTACTTGTGTTGTCAAGTTGCGAATTGGTTTCTTTGACGGAGTTATTCTTTATAATTTTTTTGTCTGCAAATTCATCACTTCTCAACGCGCCGTATCGTAAAACATCCCAAATCACAGTCCGTACAACTTCGCGTCTGTAATCAGTATTCTTTCTGCCTCGGCGTATTTTACACGAACCGGCAATTATTTCGCACCAAATTTTTACGCCGCGTTTTTTAGCATGTTCACGTTCCTCAAGTACAATTGCGGCAGCGCCGTCCCCAAGTACTGTACCGTTGCGATGCAAATCAAAAGGACAACATGCCGAATCAGAAAGTTCCTCATTTCGCAATGCCGATGTCATTTTGCAAGGATGCAACCAACCGCCTGTTGTTCCTGCAAGCATTACATCTGTACGTCCTGATGCAATTATTGAAACCGATTCGCCGATTACTGCGCCAACGGACGCTTCACGCAATGTTATTGAGTTGCTTGGTCCGTGGAAGTTGTTTAGTATTGCGATGTGGCTTGCGGGCATGTTTGGCAAATATTTGAGTTGCCAGAGCGGCTGCATTTTGGGCAAGCCTTCTTTGCCCCAACGTTGAAAATCAAATTGACTGGAAGGGCTGCATGCACGAACGGCATCAATTACGTCTTCAACAGTTGTCAAAATGTAATCTGACCCGAATGAAATTCCAACACGTTCGGGTAAAAGTTGACCGACGAAAATTTCAGCGTGACTCAAAGCATGCGAGCTGGCGGCAACTGCCATTTGAATCTCACGGGACATCATCTTTAATCCTTTTTTTACCGACTTACGTTGACCTGAATCAGAAATACCGAACTCATCAATATCACCGCTGAAAAGTGCAGGCGCAGCAACAGATATCGGTAATGACGTCCGACCACAAGAAACATACGGACGAACTCCGCTCCGACCAGAAATTAACGAATCCCAAAATCCTTCAACTGAAATTGATAATGGACTTATAATACCAATTCCGGTTACTACTACCCGACGTTTTGACATATTTTTGTTCGACTCACTATTACGAAAATATCAAAGTCAATTTGAAATTACCTGATTGTTTTAAACTGTTCACACTTGAATTTTCCTTTACCGCCGCCTGATTACCTATCGGAAAACAGGCTTTTACGCTCTTGAGTCCCGCAAATTATAGTACGAACAGTACACATTTTTGGAGGACACATTAAAATTGAGTGCAAAATATACAAAAATTTTCAAAAAATGTAACCGCCTGTCAATCTTTAACGAATACATAAACGAAACCCGCAAAATTATACGTTAGCAACCAGCAAACAAAGTAACAGTAATATTGTATATTCACACAAAAATTTGCCGGTTATGATCAAATATGCGGAATATAATAATTAAAACGAATTTAACGTTTTTCTCTCTCACACAATTTAGGGACAAAATCTTGATGAAAACAATTCACAAAAAAAATAAGGTATATTTGGTTAGTCGTAATCTGTCTGGAATAACTAAAAACCGGATATACCGCTCGTGTATAATTTGCGGGATTCAAAGGCTTAACAGCTTGCTTTATGATATAGGTAAACAGACGGCGGTGAAGGAAAGTTAAAGTGTGAAAATTCGAAAAATTGAAAATTTGTTTTCTTACTAAAGGACAAAGAAGTGAGATATTTTGTTACAAAAATTATTATTGTTGTTATTTGTGTGATTGCAATGTTTGAGGTTAGTTTTCCTGTTCAGTCAATTCTTTTTGCGCAAGAAAAACATAACCCAACGCATTTTACTTATGTACGTCGAGGCGAATCACAAACCGGCGATTACAAAGTAGTAGTAGTTCCGGCAGTGGAGGCGCGCCAGGCAAGATTAGATGCACAGACGTATCATATTGGTTGGGACGCTGTAGATGCGTGGATGGGGCAATCGCGGGTTATGTTTTGTGTTTTGCTAAAAAAACGCCCGCCATACATTCGAGGTACTCCGCCAAGATCAAGACCAATACCAAAAAATAAACAAAAATAAAAGTGTAATATTTCACATTAATGTTGCAATCAAGTGAAATGATTCTCGTTTTTTTATTCTGAACATCCCTCAACTTGCATGTGTTCTCAAACATGCGGATTACATAATCGGTCATGTGCCGGCGAAAATGACGCTTATGTGTATGTTTTTTGTCCGTTGGAGTGCTATTTTGGCTGTCACTTATAATTTAATTCTTCCTATATTTTTGTTTTTTTATTTTAATTATTTTTATTTTTTTAATTTATATTTAACGGTATTTATCAAGGGTTGTTGATCAGGTTCTCTTCTTCGTAATTTGTAAAATTGTATGATATTTTTATTGAGTTTTATTTCGGCACGTACTAAGCGATTCGTCCAACGTGAATCAAGCATCCATTGATGTCCCAGATGGTCACCATGCCCTTGTTATCCGTTCGTCGAATAAAAATAATTGTTCCTTTAAGTGTTTTTCGAGTACTGGTACATGTTGGCATGAACTGTCATACTGATTATTTGTTGCTTCAATTGTATTCCAATTTTTTCACGATGAGCCTCCACGTAGAGTTTCGATTGTTTAACCAACGCTTGATAGTTTTTGAAATGAAAACGTTCTCAAACACTTTTTTGCCTCTGTCCATTATAGCGTTCAACACTTGCCTGAAATCCGGTCTCACACTGGCGACAACAGGACAATTTATGCGAATTATGATCTAAAATGGGACAATGCGAATCTGATTACGAATTTTGATTTTACGTATTTAAACGGACCGAAAAAGAAAAGCGAATCAAAATATTTATACGATAAGACCTCCCAATTAATCGATGCAACTTATAATTAGACCTTTTCGCTAACCTGTAGGAGACCACCCCTAACCCCTCCGAAGGAGGGGAATATTCGCCTCCGAAGGAGACGTCTCCTTATTCGCATCACTCGGATGTTTCTTCTTATACGCCTCCATCGGAGGCGTATTCTTATTCCCCTCCTTCGGAGGGGTTAGGGGTGGTCTCGGAGGAGTTAAAGGCGGTTTTTCGTTGTAGGTTTTTTGTTGCGTTGATGTATTTTTAGGTT
>JAITDV010000566.1 GCA_031282385.1 Planctomycetaceae bacterium
GATCAAACGACATGTTAAATGACTTACCAATGATCTCGTTAAATTATTCGGGAAGTGTATTGTCTGCGTTGAATCCATTTTGTGATATATTTACTTATAACTATTATGCGCCTGTCGCAACCATGAAAGGTATGCGTGTTATCGGTATGACAATTTGGTCAATATTGCTTTGGTTTTTATTATTGGTATGGTACGCGAAAAGAATTCACAAATTCTCTGCTGATTTCAAAGAACCATTCCCATACGAAGAAGCCCGCGAATTCGTACTAAAACTTGAAAAAACAGAAAATGCCTAACAATTACTCTTCATATTTGATTGTGATTTTTATTTTAAGATTGTATTTCAGTTTATTAACCTAACCTACCATCAAAACACTTAACCCAAAAATTTAAAACATAATGACACAAATTTTCGACACCATCATCAACCCTCTGCTTATTAAGGAACTTCGCCAATTTGTCCGTAATAAATTTATTATTATTCTGATTAATGTTTATGTTCTGACAATTGTTATTGCTTGTTTGTTGCTGCTGACATCAAGTGCGTACAAAGCCATGGAATTAAACGGCAGTCATCTTTTATTTACGCTGGCAAATATCATTTTTATCGCGGGATTCTTAACAATTATAGTAAGAACTGCATGGAGTACCGCAGCCGATAAAATCAACGAAGACCTAATGTTTTATTCTTCAATGAAACCGTCAACAATTGTTTTTGGAAAAGTAATATCGGGCGTTATTTTTACTTTACTTATAATGAGTGTAACAATGCCGTTTGTTACGTTAGCGTACTTGTTGCGCGGAATTGATCTTGAGATTGTGTTTATTGTAATGATTGAGCTTTTTATCATCATGCAAGCTCTGAACTGTTTTGCGATTCTTGTTGCTTCGTCAAATAAATTGAAAGGTTCTACATACATGTCAACTTTTATTGTTGTAGTAGTATCGTCTTTCTTGTATTGCGTGCTGGTTTCTGCTGGTGTTGGCTTAATTTATTTTAACACCTTGTATTCAACTTATGCGTGGGATGGACTTTGTATTTTGTTCTCTTTGGAATTTGCGTGTATTGCATTATTTATTTGCGGTTCAATAGCAATGTTATCACCGCCAACGTCCAATAGAATACTTCCAATTCGTATATTACTCACGGCAATATTTCTGGCTTCAGTTTTAGCGGCATTTTCTGAACTTTTTCATGCATCTAAAAATGACATGTTTATGGGTATTGAAATTATTAGTTTATTTACGTTGGGGGTTATTATTGTATCGATAGCGTGCGAGCGTGATCAATGGTCAACACGAATTCGCCGAAGTTTACCAAAATCATTACTTCGCCGTATTCTTTTATTTCCATTTTATACCGGTGCGGCATGTGGTATTGTGTGGTTTTTTATGATGTTACTTGTTATTTTTTTTATCGATGCAGTATTGCTTATCAATAACACGCTAGGACTGTTTGGAAGTACTACTGATCAAAAAATGCAATTTATTTTTGGATGTGTTATTTTTTCATTTGACTATAGTATTACGGCGATGTTGATTCGTAGTTCGTATTTGAAAAAGTCGGATTCAAAATATGTTGCAGTTATTGCGTTGATTTTGTTATTAATTTTTACGCTTGGCAGTATGTTGCTTTATTTTTTTATTATGGTTTGTATAAACGATCCCAATATAACTGTATCTGATCCGTTACGAGATTACTCGGAGAATTTGTTATCGGCATTGAATCCGTTTTGTGATTTTGGGGAAGATCATTTTACTGTACTGCGAATTTACGGTATGATGTTGTGGTCTTTCATATTATTTATTCCGCTTTTAAATTGGTACAAACAACGGCTTGGCAGTTTCAATTCCAGCATCGAAGAATCAATCACATACGACGAAGCCTGCAAAATAATCAAAGACCTCGAAGAATCGCAAAATAATAATAATAATAATAATAATAAAATTGTAACTACCTAAACAGTTCATACGTTAAATTTTATTCACCGCCGCCTGCTTACCTATCGGAAATCAGGCTTTTACGCTCTTGAGTCGCGCAATTTATAACGAGCAGTATAGTTGTGTTAAGGGCAATATGTTGTTGCTAGAAAGCTGAATCGATATTCCTTTTAACCTTTCCCTTCCCCTTCCCTTTCCAACTCATCAATTACTTACAACTTTAATTATTCACATGGTAGAATTTTCGTTAGAAGACCTTATTAAACGTACTCAAGATGTTGGTATATTGACGCAAGATCAGATTCGGGAAATACTGACAGAAAATGGTACAAAACAAATTTCGTCTGAGCAATTTATTCAGACGGCACTTCGTCGCGGTATGTTGACAAATTATCAAGTTGATCGTCTTATCAGCGGCGAAATGAAAGGATTTTATTTTGGCAATTACAAGGCGTTGTATCTTGTTGGTGCGGGTTCTTTTGCCCGTGTATTTCGTGCGGTGCATCGTGTAACCGGTCGTGTTGCGGCGGTAAAGGTTTTGCGGGCGCGGCATAGTGAGAGTGAAATTTTCGTAAAACATTTTCTGCAAGAAGCGAAATTTGTTTCTGAATTGAAGCATCCGAATATTGTGCCGGTTTATGGTGCGGAATCAATAGGATTTTTGCATTATATGGCAATGGAATTTGTGGAAGGGCAAACGTTGCGTGAATTTCTTAAAGTGCGTAAAAAAGTTGAAGCGGTGACTGTGATAAAGATTGCTATCGATATTTGCAGTGCGCTTGATTATGCAATTAGAACGCAAAATTTACAGCATCGTGATTTGAAGTTGAGCAATGTTATTCTTTCGTCAACGGGTCAAGCTAAATTGGTAGATTTTGGTTTGTCTTCTATTACGCAAAGCAGCGAAGGCGATTCGGGGGCTTCGGCGTTGAAGAATCAGCAATCGATAGATTATATTGCGCTTGAGCGGGCGGCGGGAGGTAAAAAAATGGATGAGCGAAGTGATCTATATTTTCTCGGCTGCATCATGTATCAACTTTTAAGCGGTGAATCGCCGTTTGTTGAGACGAAAGACCGCACAAAACGAATGGAACGAAGCCGCTTTTTTAATGTACAACCTCTACATCAAGTTGATGAATCGATTCCGGCAGGTGTTTCTTTTTTGGTGAACAAAGCACTTACAGTCAATGTTGATCAACGTTATCAAAATACAACAGATATGCTCAAGGACTTGAATTATTTGCTCAAGAGAATTGATGTTGAGAAGAAGGCGGATTCGGCGACTTCGCTTAGTTTTGAAAATTATGAGGCGATGCAAAAAAACCGAGAGGAAAGGTTGCAGAAGTTGGAGAAGGCGACTGTGATGGTTATTGATCCAAATCCGAAGTCGCAAAAAAGTTTGGAGGATTTGATGATTAAGCTTGGTTACAATGCTGTAAGTATTGATGATCCGGACAAGATGATTCCGTATTTTGAGGAAAATGATCTTGTTGCTCAATGTGTGATTTTCAATGGGCAATCGTTGGGAATAAGGGCGATTCGGGCATTTAATGATTTTGCACAACGCCGCGGGTTAAGGGACGTCGCGGCAATATTGATTTTGGACAAAGACCAAACCGAATGGGAAGATTCCGTAACTCCGCAACATCACCGTGTTATTCTGATAATGCCTGTAACTGTAAAGCAATTCAAAACCGCTCTAACATGGTTATTAGAAGGATTCGGAAAAAAATAAACCCAACTAAATCCGTTTTCCATTTGTTGTTCGCATGATGAAATATGTGCAGCTGTAAGAAAGAAGTTGTTGTAGATGTATTGGCGGTTCTATAGACCTTTTCGCTAACCTGTAGGTGACCACCCCTGACCCCTCCGAAGGAGGGGAATAATTCGCCTCCTTCGGAGGGGTTAGGGGTGGTCTCGGAGGAGTTAAAGGCGGTTTTTTGTTGCGTTGATGTATTTTTAGGTTAGAGAAAAGGTCTTATACAGATCGTAATATAAATTGCGCGATTCAAGTACGTAAAAAACCGCTGGATAGATACGAAATTTTTTGTGAATTTTGAAAATTATGCTAATTTTGTCAATTACAGAATTTTCAGAATTGACAAATAGAAATAATAGAAATATTTTCTGTCAATTCTGAAATTTGTTTTTTTGGATTAGCTTTTTTTGGTTGTAACTGCAAATCCTTCTATTTCAACCAACAACTCCGGTCGGCAAACATCAGCAACCGTATAAAGAATCGGCGTATCTCCCAACCGCTTGCGACAAATCGCCTCCACAACCCCAAAATCATCAGGATTCTTTACATAAACCCTAACACACTCCAATTTGTCCAGCCCAGACTCAAATCCTTGTAGTCCGTGCTTTGCCAAATTCTCACCGCTAATCAACGCAGCAATATTGTTCAACGTTTGCTCTGTTTGCATTGCCGGATCGCCGCCATATTGGCTTTCGGAGCTTGTAATGCTGGCAGTGCCTGATACAAAAATCTGACACCAGTTCTCAATATTAACCACCATTCCCCTCGCAAACTTCGGACTTTGCGGACTGTAATTCACACCATACGAAAACGCAGACGTCTGGTTCGGATTCTCCAGAGGAACAACCGTAAAATTACTCCGCAAAGAATCAACCGCAATCGCCGAAATAACAACATCAACATCATCCGCCCCAATCCCCGTACTCGCAGGAAAAACCGCCGCCTTGTGTTTTTTTGGAATATATCTGTTTAGGAATTTGGTGTCGCTGAAGAAATCTGTTCTTGCCCGATTGAGTTCCTGATAACGTTGCAAAATGCCGTCTTCAGTTACCTTGTCCGCCAAAACAAGATGACCTTGATAAATCCACGTTCGGACTAATTGTTCAATCAAAAATTGATTCGGAATTAATTGCTCCTTAAGATTCTTGAACGCGTCAATAGAACGATTGTACGCACCGATAGGCGTATTTTGAGGACGAAAATCACCGCCAAAAAACCAACGAACCATGTCCACCTGCGCAAGAACAACATTGCCCAACTTAGATTTCTGAACTGTCATATTTTTTCCCGCAATTCCCCAAATCTCCGCACTACACACAGCACCATTAACCGGCGCTTGAGATATAATAGTCATCGCACCAAACCCGTCTGGACAAGTTTCCTCCGCAATTTGACGCACCAATTCACGCATTGCTATATCCGCCAAAAAAAAGTTGCTCATCACAACACACCCGCCGAAACCTTCCGCCAAAATTACATCCCGAATAGACTCAATCAAAGAACGGATTTGACGTTGGTAATCCGGTACAGATTTTCCGTGTCCTTGCGTTTGATCTTCAGGTTGGGTAATATAATTCTGCTGCGGCTCGGCAACAATAAAAATTTGCTTGGCTGTACCAAAAGGAACAACCGAATATGAAATTTTTTCATTTGATTTTCGCATCGCTCAAATATTTTCTTATCAAAACTAACAAGATATTGCACGCCCCGTATACCCGCGTCAAATCTAACACGCAAGTATCTAAATAACATTCCAATACCTTGCAAGTAAAGTTATTTTTCGTTTCAAAAAACACCACTCCGCCGCCCCAGAAACAAATCACAACAAATCCAAGCAAATCCCGCCATCAGGAAACGACATTTGCGAAGTATAACAATCCCCGCCCAAAAAACAATACCAAATTTTCCGCCCAAATTGACGCCTATTGTAACACCCCGACCACAACCCGTTCCCAATTTGCTCACAACAATTACACATTAGAATCCGGCTCAAAAAAATAAGAATACAGAACAAAAAACAGATTGCTCCAAAAAATAAAAACTATACAGGAACAAAATAAATTTGATCATCCATCAAAGAGACAATATATATTCGACAAGTTCATCTATTTGTACGTCGGTCAATTGTTCAATGTTGCCATTTTCTTTCCCGTGCTTCCCTACTTTCAATAGTTCCCGCACAGTTTTATAACGTCCGTCATGCAAATACGGCGCGGTTCGCCAAACTTCAACCAAAGTAGGCGTGTCAAATAATTTTTGATCAGTATATTGATCTTCACTCCCCACATCGTACATTTTCAAATCCGTGAAATATTGTCCGCTATGACAAGAACCACACCCGACATTAGAATCATAAAATATCTTTTTGCCCCGCTCAGCTTTGGCAGACAATTTCCCATTCACCAAAAACGGACTTTCAACCGGCTTCATATTCCGCGTATATTCGTCAATCGAAAAACAAGGATCACGTTGAGGCATCGAAAACATGATAAACCTAAAACCGGTTCTAGTACATTGCATCGCATGCCTGCGATCTCCAAGCCACATTGTCGGCGGCGTCTGATGACTCAAAAGCAAACTCTTCGTGTTCTTTGGATTGCCCGTCCCATCATGGAGCAAATCCCAATTAACCGCCGTCATTCTCGCATCAGGATGACAACTCGCACAACTTTGCCAATTCTGATGACATAACGTTGCGTCATTCCAATACATCTCCCCAGCCCGATCCTGCGACAACTCCGCCAACTCGCCAATAAAAACCTCAAACAAAGAAACCTCATCCGCATTGCTGAAATTTATTCTCTGAATCTTGTCACTAAAATACAAACCAACAAATACATTTTGACCCGAAACCGCAATAGACCTTGCCCCCTTGCCCGTCAACTTAATCCGCTTCTTTATACCATCAAGAAAATTAAATTCAGATGACAAATCATTCTTATTAGATTTGTTTATTCTTTCATGCAACTTTTCTGCGTTGACCGTAATCAACTCGTCCGTCCCCGCACACGTAACATAAATTTGCCCGCCATCCGACATAACCGCAAAAGGATTCGCCGCACCAAGTTCAACATCGTCCAACGTAACCACACTCACCCGAAACTCATCCCGCTCCTCCAACACCTTCAAATTGATCACACTTATAACGTTGCCATTCATTTGTCCCAAATCCACCTTGTCCGTCCCGTTCCAATAATGCGAAATCAAATGCGTCAAATAAAGATATTCGCCGCTCGGAGAAATACTCATCCCATTCACGTTACAACTCCCCTTCGGCAAACGATAATTTTTGACGCCGCCCCCGCCGGCATCAATTACCGTCAACTCCGCCGCAACGTCAATCTTTTTGTCCGGTTGATCGGGATAATTATTTACTTCGTCAGGTTGAGAATTCGTAACAAAAATTCTTCCGCCATCCCTCGACACAACAATTGCCGTAGGTTCACGCACTACTTTAACCTGCCGAATAAATACCAACTCCGGTAACGCATATTCAAAAACATCATTGCTAAAACGGTTGCACACAAACAGCCGCCTCGCATCCGGTGAAATTGCGACACCAACCGGAGTATGACCAGCTTTAGACTCACGCAAAATCTTGCCCGACTCAATATCAATCACTTGAACTCGCCCGTTGTATTCGCCGCTTGCAACAAATAAGAATTTGTTGTCGCCGCTAACCGTGATTGAATTCGGCTTCGGCGCAACCGAAATAAAACGCACAAATCTGTCCCGCTCCACATCAAATTCCGCAACCGCATTAGTGTCCCTAAGCAAAACAAAAATCACCGTACCGCCACGACCAACCACCAACCCATTCGGACTCTTGTACACCGCCGTTTTCGTACCGCCTTGCCAAACAAAATCAGTGTTGCACCGAACATCCGCAGGCATATCCTCAATAGGACAATCGTCATGCACGTTAAGTTGCGATTTCAAGGTGTCAAGTTGCGGTTTTGTGTTGATGAATGGCAAATTTGCAAGTTGCCCGTTTTTGTTAGCCGCGAGCAAAACTTGCTGAAATTCTTTCATGTCAACATTGCCGTCCTTATTCTTGTCCGCAACATCAAAAGAAACAGACGCCCCAAACAACGTAGAGTTGGTAATTGTTGAGTTTGTAGAGGAACGGCTAAGCTTTTTGTTGTTATTTTTGGCGTGTTGTATGAGTACTTTCCTAAACTCACTCTTGTCAACAACTCCATCCTTATCCTTGTCTGCCAAATCAAAAGACAAATAATCACCAACCTCAAACCCACCCCAAAAAAATAAACCTACCAAAAATCCGCCAACAACAAACCCAACCAAAAATACAAATAAACGCCTAAAAATAAAGCCAATAACTAATCTTTTCATAACAACACACACAAATAAATAATTGGTTAAATTAAAAAATAATAAAAATTAATACAAACGCCAAATGATTATCCTTTCGGTTTCATTGGTACTAGTTCCTCGCCGGCGTCAAGATCAAAGTCAAAGTTGTTTTTTCCAGCAACAACTTCAACTTTTTCTTGAGATTGATCAGGACTATATTTCAACGGAATTAAAGATTTTGCCGGAGTTCCGCGAGGTGCGGAATCTTCGGGTTCCTCTATTAGTGAAAAAGTGGCGGTATATTCCCCGGCGGGCGCACCTTCGTAACCGAAGCTTGAGTACAGTACTACGTTACCTTCAGTATCCGTCATTCCTGTTGGTTTCCATTTTGATTCAGGATTATCAGGAATGAACATAACACGCACTCCGCTTATCGGTTTGCCCCCGAATTTAACAGAGATATTACAACTGTAAACTCGCGGTAAACCTTCCGGACGCGGAGGAACTTCCCGACAACCGCAAACTAATTGCACCGCCAACAAAAACAAAACAACAAAAAATAAATCCCTTTTTCGATAATACATTTTAAACTGTTCACACTTGAATTTTCCTTTACCTTCGCCTGCTTACCTATCGGAAAACAGACTTTTACGCTTTTGAGTTACGCAATTTATCGTACGAAAAGTATATACAATAAGTTAAATTTCTCTCGGACAATTATATTCATCAAATTTGGTTTTCTTTTTTAGAAAACACAGATACCAAAAAGAACATTTGGAACGCAACAAAAAACCTCCAACGAAAAACCGCCTTTAACGCCTCCGAGAAAGGCGAATAATTCCCCTCCTTCGGAGGGGTTAGGGGTGGTTTCCTACAGGTTAGCGAAAAGGTCTACTATTATTAATTGACATATTTGAATTTCATTGATCTTTTGGTTCGTTTGGTAAATCTACTCCATCGTCACGCATTGATCCTAATCTATGCCAGATTTGTCTTGCTATTCCGTTTGCATAAAAAGTAACCGATCCGTCTGCGTGTGAAGCGTTGACACCACCAGTATGAAAACTTCGTGCCGCAAATATACCGCGTCCTTGTCTATCTCCCCAATCTGGATATTGCGGGTTGGGAGTGAGGTAAGTATTGAATCCGGTAGCATGTCCAGTTCCGACAATCCAGGAATAACCTCTGGAACCAAACCAACGGGCAACATGACCCGTAACAAAATTTCCATATTCCGTATAATCTTCAGTTCCAAAATAAATGCCAACAATACCTTTATAACTCGGAGTTCTTTGACTTCCATTGTTTTCATACAAAGCTGCCTTTTCCCATGGTTTATTTGGTGAAGGCGGAACAGTTATATTGTCCATGTCGAGGTTACCGATGATTGCTTCACTGAAAAATAAAGTGTTACTTGAACCGTCTGTAATTGCATCAAAAGTTCTTTTGTAAAATGCGACAAAAATTCCATCAGCATCAGAACAGTTATCATAGTCGTATCCGGTTCCGGAACCATTGCAAGACATATAATTATTTGTTGCGCCAAAACCTCGTCGCGCCGTGTCGGCGTTGACATCATATTCCTTATAATTCGGTGCGGTATCGGATGGACAACGAAACATAGGGATAATAGTTTTTGCGGCTTCTTGTATTTCAGTAAGTTGTGAAGATAAATTTTTGCCTTTTCCCGTAGTGGTTACTCCTGGTTCGATCAAAAAACCGCTTACAATAAAATCTCCTTTTGTTCCAGTGAAAGCATGAGTTGCCGGCTCGTCCATTGTGTAGTCTTCTGCTATCGTTCTGGTAACAGTTGGACTGTTTATTGCGTCGTTTCCAGTTATTGAAAAAATTGAAGCCATTTCAACAAATGGGCAAATTCCCATGTGGACGGAGAAACCGGAATATATATTCGTTGTTTTATATCCCTTTATTACACCGTCAATTACTCGCTTGCTATCGGGACCTGTCCATTTTGGAAAGTATCCATAAGCTTCATGAAAGTTATGGCAAGCAAGTGATATTTGTTTCATGTTATTTGCGCATTTCATTCTTCTTGCGGCTTCTCTTGCCATTTGTACGGCGGGCAACAGAATACCAATTAAAACTCCAATTATCGCAATCACAACTAAAAGCTCCACCAAAGTAAAACCGAACTTCCAACTGCCAACACAGGGTTTTAGTTCGATTTCATTGCTACAATTACATTTCCTAGCCCCCCCTCCCACGCCTAAATTAACATTTTTGGCAAAATGGGGTAATTCTTTTTGATTTGATTCACAATTTCCACCGCAAATCATACTTTCATCTGACGAAATCTGATTTGCAAATATTTCTAATAAGAAATTTTCTTTATTTGACATTTTTTCCTTTTATTTAAGTTAGTTTTTTTCTCAAACGGTATCCGTTACGTAAAACGTGCGCCGCAACATTTTTATCTGAAATATACCAAACGCACTTTAGAATTCGGCAACACCTTGAAGACTTGCAAATACAAATAAGTAAGCCCGCGCGGATTACAGAAAAAGTGCGAACAGCTTAAAACAACTCTACTATTCCCAAAAACAGAAACAATTTCCAGAAATTCATCTTGTTAACGAGCGTTTCACATGATTGTTGAATACTGTTACTCTGTTTATATATAAATAATGAATTAGTTTTATCAAACTTTTTATAATCATGCCATGTTTCTCTTTTCCTGCCAGTAAGGAGAAAAAGGAGTAAACAACATACAACTAAAAAAATCAACTTGAAGATTTTTTGAACTGACATTTTAAACTGTTCCGACTTGAATTGTCCTTTACCGCTGCATGCTTACCTATTGGAAATCAAGCTTTGCGCTCTTGAGTTACGCAATTTATAATACGAACGGTACAACCTCTATTTTCAAGTTCAAAATCTCTTAGTTTCTTACAAAAGTTACGTTTTAGCTATAAAACATAATTTGTTTACAAGTTCTTTGTATCAATTATCGTGCCGCAAGATCAAAAAGAACTTCCCAAAAAAAGAAACCAATTTACAATTTCCTAATTGCCAAATAATAAAAAAAATTACTTCCTCCAGCCGCTAAAATAAATTGATTTTTTAAAACTACATTTTTGTCACAAAAAATGACAAAAATCATCATTTGTTACAAATAAGTAATTTTCACGGTAATTATTCATTCGTGTATTTTTTCCTATCTGCAACTATGTTGTTCACCAATCCCAATAAATCCGCGCATGGCAACATCGTTTCCGAATGGCTTTAAATTCCAACCATTATTTGTCAAATTACCATTATTAGCCGGTAATCCTCCAAACGTGCCCTTATGCTTTTATTTTTTGTTCAGAATTTTTGAGTTAATCCGGCAAATTGAAATTGACGAAATGAGTTTAGGTCGATATACTTCTTGTTGTGTTTTTGTAGAGTGTGGTGTGTGGTTATATTTTTAAACAGTTCACACTTTAAATTTCCTTTGCATCCGCCTGCTTACCTATCGGAAAGCAGGCTTTTACGCGTCTGAGTCTCGCAATTTATAGTATGAACATTATATTTTGTTAGTGAAATTTTTTTGATTATGAAATCTTGGGCAGTTTATCCCGGATCGTTTGATCCTTTTACGCTTGGTCATCTTGACGTAGTAGAACGTGCTAGCCGTTTGTTTGAATATCTTGTTGTTGCAATAGGAATCAATAACGATAAACGACCGCTCTTTTCGGCGGAAGAACGAACCGAACTTATCCGGCTTTCTACATCGCATTTGAATAATATTGAAATCAAGGTTTATTCCGGTATGACTGTTCGTTTTGTTCGTGAAATCGGTGCTAATATTATGATTCGTGGAGTGCGGCCAATTACAGATATTCCAGCGGAATTGACAATGATGATGGCAAATAGAAGACTTGCACCGGAAGTAGAAACTTTGTTCATGGTTGCCGATGGCGAATTGGCGCACGTGTCAAGTTCACTAATCAAAGAAATCTCATCAATCGCCGACGAAACCGAATTCGCAAAATTCCTACCACAACCCATCGTCAAAACCGTCGTCCGTAAATTCAAGGGCTTAGGAGGAAAATAAACAAGGAATTAAAGAATGACAAATTATCTGTCTGTTTGCAAAGAAGCATCGCTTGCAGCTGGAGCGGTGTTGCGTGAAAAGTTGGGTGCAGTGTCGGTACAACACAAAAGCAACCGCTTCGACCTAGTTACCGAAGCCGACATCGCCGCACAAAAAACAATCGAACAAATCATATCAAAATCATTCCCCGAACACCAATTCGTTGGAGAAGAAGGAAATTTGACCAAATCAAATAACTCAACAACCTCAGATTTCAAATGGATAGTCGATCCACTAGACGGCACAACAAATTACGTACACGGCTTGCCGTTCTTTTGTACATCAATTGCACTCGCAAAAGATAACGAAATAATCTGCGGAATAATTTACAACCCGATTACAGAAGAATTATTCCACACAGAAAAAAACCAAGGCGCATTTCTAAATAATAAACAAATTCATACAAGCTCTTGCCAATCACTCGGTGAAGCGTTGGTGTCTGTCGGTTTTCCAACTATAGTAGAGCCGGAATCGCAAACAATTAATTTCTTGCTACACGCATGTCCACAATGTCAAGCAATAAGACGTACAGGTTCGACGGCGTTGAATCTTGCGTATATTGCGGCGGGACGTTTTGATGCCGGTTGGGCGTTGACGTGTCATGCGTGGGATATCGCCGCCGGGTTTTTGATGGTCAAAGAAGCCGGAGGAATCATCACGGAACCAAATAATAACTCAATAAACATCAATAACAACACAACCCCATTTTGCGCAGCCGCAAATAAAATAATACACGACTCAGTAATAAAAAATATTTTAACTATTCAGTGAAGACACAATGTATTGTGTCTCTATCTGTAGAAATAATTGTTATCATGGTTGTTGTATTCCGTCATTGGAAAACATCATTTCCTAACCCCCTAACCTCTTTTGAAATCGTCAATTCTTACTGATTTACGAAAAATTCATACAATTTTAATGAATAGTTACAATTATTTGTATTGAATTTACGTTTTAAAAAGTTATCAAAAAATATTATGATACGGTCATTTTATATTTCTTTCATTTTTGGAGTTTTGTGTCTTGTTTTTATCTCGGGTTGCAGTGATAAGACAACGTTGAGAATATATTGTGATGAATTATTTTGGAGTGTGATTTGGGAAGAGTCCGTTCAATTTCAGCGAGTATATGGTAAACAAGTTGAAATTTTGCGCAATTATCCTGAAGAACGGATACATGAAGATGAAGGTAAAGAACACGAATCCGTTAAGAAAAGTTACGTACCGGCGCCTTGGCGCAGTATGCCAAAAAACGAACGCGATAAAGAAAATAATAACAACAATAAACCAAAAATCACTCTTGACAGCAACATAACCAAAATTATTTTTGACATACACGAAACATTGCCCGGCGACATGTATCTGACCGAATCAGACTTGCAAATGGCAGCGTTGAAAGAACAATCACTCGTGTTGCGTACATATCCTTTTTGCCGCTTGACAATGATTCTTCTTGTTCCGAAAGGCAATCCGCTTTTTATCGATTCAGTGCGGAATACAATTGAACGCCAACTCCGATTGGGAATCGTTGATCCGTCAATTACAGGAATGGGCAATGTTGCGTGGGACATCATCACCAAAATAAACGAAACCAAAACAACAAAAAATAACCAGGAAAATAAACAAATAAAAATTTATGACACTATCGAAAAACTCCTCATCGCATTAGAACAAAATCAAATTGACGCAGCATTGACTTGGGATGCTTGCTCTTGGAAAGCGGAGAAATTTGCCGAAATCGTATATATCGGCAAGAAAAATTCACGAAAAAATAACACAAATAAAATCGCCCCAAAAGAACCAAACGAATCAAAATCTGACGTTGTAACAACTGACATTCACGACGAACATCGTTTATTGCAAGTGTCAATAGTTTCTCTTACGATAGCTGAAAAAGAACCGCATTGCCGTAGGTTTGCAGATTTTCTAATCTCAAAAGAAGGACAAAGAATTTTACGCCGGCATGGTTTCGTTCCTGTAGAGAAATAAAGTAACTATTCAGCGAGGGATTCAATTGTTTAGGAAAAAGGAACTGGAACGAAACAGACAAAAACACAGGATCTAAACTAAACAACCCTTATTTATCCAATTTCGCTTAGTAGCAAGCAGGATCCTCTCAACGCGTCCTTATGCTCTTATTCTTTCGATGTTGAATTTAAGACAAAAAAATATACTGGGAACGCGAGCATCTCGCCTGCCATAACAAAATAACATTTCGTAATTTCATGCAGGCAGCGGTAAAGGAAAATTCAAGTTTAAACAGAGTTTAAAACTTTCAGACAATATAAAAACGAAACATAAGGATATAAAGGCGCATTTGGTGGGAATTTTTGGCTACTAAGGGTAATTTGACAAATAAGGGTTTGAATATTAGAACCGTTCGGAAACCAATATTGTTCCGCGCGGGTTTATTTGGCTTGGAGAACAAAACAGTTGACGTTGAGAAACACACGACTGAATAGATACAAATAAAGATTGCTTTTTTGTACATTAAAAAAGAAAATTGAATTTAATAAAAAGAGTATATAACGAACCAGAGATTGAAAACTGAAAACCGTATTGCCGGCAAAATTTTGGGCGACACAAAGTATTCGCGAAAAACCTCACCGGCAACCGTGCTTCCAGTTCTCAATCCCCATTCAGATTAATAGTTCAGTGAACTAGTCCGCACTGCACGCTCCGCAAGCCTTTTTAGTGACTTTTTTCGCAACCTTCTTGGCGACTTTCTTTGGGGCGGTCTTTTTGACAGCACCTGCCGTCTTTTTGGCAGCTTTCTTTACGGTCTTTTTTGCAGCTTTCTTTACAGTTTTCTTAGCAGCTTTTTTAGCCATTTTTCAATCTCCTGAAAAAGTTAAGAGCAAGACTTGAGGTAAAATTAATTTAATAGTCTCGCTCGGTTAAACCGGATCGCAAGTTCGTTCAACATTGAACGAAAAAAAACTTGCTACTCCATGTTAACAAACCATCGAATTACACAAAATTGCGAAAACAAATATTCCATCGATATAAGTTGATAAAATCAACAAACTTCAAAGAGAATACTTATTAACTTTTATTGCGTAATTCACAATGGTTACAAAGGTTTTCCTTGCGGTTTTTTTGACATTGCAATCCGTTTTCCCCATTACTTTTTTAGGCTTTTCTCCATCTCCTGAAAAATTGAAGAGCAAAACGTAATGTAACTTTGTCAAATCATCCCGTTTAGTAAAACCGAATTACAAGTCCGTTCAACATTGAACAGATAACGCCTGTAATTCTAATCTATATACCATCGACACACTTTAACTACTTAATTGAAGTTTACTTCTCCGGCAAGCCGAAAACCGACCCAACACAAATAAGCATCGACAACCTCAATCCGCATTAAAGCACATCGTTAAGGCTAATGTAATTTTTGGCAAATGAATTATTGCCGCATCAATTCAACACCGCAACAAATTTATCTGTCAAATTAAAACCAACAAACAATAATAACTCTATGATGTGAAATAGTTTAATATTTAATACATATTATCTGCCGT
Organism: Planctomycetaceae bacterium; assembly: GCA_031282385.1. Lineage (GTDB taxonomy): Bacteria > Planctomycetota > Planctomycetia > Pirellulales > Thermoguttaceae > WRKP01. The sequence continues at coordinate 15,631 of JAITDV010000566.1, forward strand.
GATTGTGTTTGGATTTGTTAATCTGAAAACACAAACAGCGGTTTCCCAATGGATAATCTGCAAGTTGGCGAGACTGTACTTTTGAACAGTTTGGAAACGCCGCGCAGAACAGACAATATACATAAGACAAAATCAATAACAGTCGACAACATAACCGACCCGCAATTAACCAAAAATAAATCTTTGGTAAACGCGGCCATCGGCAACAAGGTTTAAGACCACCTTGCCTGCTGAACAACTCCAATTTCAAATTTGCGACAACCAGACATGAAAGCATTTCAAATAAATGCTTCTCACCGGCAGCGAAATAATATAAAAAGCAATGATATTTCGACATATTCTAAGTCGATCAAATCTCCATATAAACCCACCATGGTAATGGAACAGAGAAGCGGAATAATCTATTATAAACAACCTTCACATCAAAACCTCATTTTCACCAATTAATCTCATCAAATTCAACTTGCCGGTTTCATGTTTTTGTTCATTTGACATTCGTCCCGTACTCCATCTCACAATATCCATCTCGAAATTGCTCCGATAATTTTTGATGTAACTTATCAGCGAACTCATTAACATTATCAAGTAACTCATTCGCCCGAAATTTTACTTCATTAAAAAATCTTTGTCAAAAGTCCCGAACAATCTCACAAAATTTTTCTATTAACTTTTGTGTCATTCGTGTTGATATTTTTTTGATTCGGAGTAGTTATTCATTTTTTAACTTCAGTCAGTAGGAACATTGTTTATACTGCTCGCACTATAAGTTCCGCGGCTCAAGGTGTGTAAAAGCCTGCTTTCCGATAGGTAAACAGGTGGAGGTGAAGGAAATTTAAAGTGTGAGCAGTTTAAAATTACCGCACTTAAATATTTCGTCAACCATCACCGGTTGTCAACCTGAATCCGATTTTGTATTTTTTGGATTGATGAAAATTAAAGTGCAGTTGGCAAGGAGGTGTAGTTTTGAGGTGTGTTATTTTGTGAAAATTACTATAGTAACTATTCCTGTCGAACACCCGCGTCCGACATTCACCGTCCACGTTCAACTTAATTAGTGCAAAAGGATAAACAATTTTTAAAATCGCACAAGGTGTATGTTCGCATTTTTCGGAAAAAAAATAAAAATTTTTTCGGTCGGGCAGAACAACCGGCAACAGATAATTGCGATTTATCGTACAATAATTAATAAATTCACGAATAAAATATTTTTTTTAAACTGTAATTTATTGTAACGATAAATCAATTGTAGTTGCCCATAATATAATTTAGAGGCATTCAAATAATCCTTAATTTACTAGTATCGGAATGATCTATGATTTAATTCAATGTAATTTTGATACGCCAAAAAAGCAAGTAAAATTGCAACGAATACCATACCGTAAGTCAGACTCATCCAGATGCAAATTCCCGCTGTTACAAGCGAAATTATGAGTGAATTTGCGAGTCCTTTTTGGGGCGAAAAAAATAAAAAAATTTCTCGTGAAATTTGTCCTCCGTCGAGCGGATATATCGGCAACAGATTAAAAATTCCCCAAATGATCGAAATTAACGTCGTACAATATAGAAAAAATTTGACAACAGATAACAAATTGAATCCGTTTTGATTCGGCAGCAAGCAAAACAGTCCGAATGCAATTGCCGCCAAAATAAATTCTGCTAAACAACCCGCCGCGTCAAGAAATATTCTGCTCAATAAACCCTTCAATCCGTAATATCGCCGCGGCGGCGAATGCGGAACTGTTACTCCGCCGAATCCATGCAGCATAATATCCGATTCAACAAAAAACATATACCGAAAAACAAAAGCATGACCAAGCTCATGCACCAAAACAGAAACAAATATTGCCAACGTCCAAGCCGCCAATTCCAACAACCATTCCCGAAGCGTAGTTATCGGCGTTCGCACAAAAAGCAATAACGCTAGAACCCAAAAAAACGGATGCACCCGAATCTGAAAATTAAGAAACCTGAAATTTACGTCGTATTGAGTAGGTGAAAAATTGAACATAATTATTTTTATGATTATTTCATATTCTTGCAAAAGTAATTCAATAAATACGAAACAATTGATATTCCAGCTTGGATACTGTTTGTACTATAAATTGCGAAACTCAAGAGCGTAAAAGCCTGTTTCCGATAGGCAAGCTGGTGGCGGTGAAGGAAATTTAACGTGTGAACTGTTGAATATAACTCAAGCAATTTAAAGATACATTAGTTTATTTGTATTGATAAATTCCAATATTGTATTTGCTGCTTTTGTGAGAGGAGATTCTACTTTGTCAACTTCCCGCAGTAAAGCGGCTAATCGTCGTTTTTGGATTGCCATTGCGTTTTGGTCTGTAAGCCAATAAGCAAGATAAGCGGCTGCATCTTTTGATCGATCAATTGCCGTCAAAAATTCGGGAAACAACATTGAATCGCGATCTTTATCTGATGGTTCAGCGGGAATCGGCAAATTTGAGTTATCGTAAAAGACCGGAGTTTGAGTTGAATTTATATCGTGTTGCATGTCTATTGCAAGTAGGTTGACAAGGGTGATGTATCGGGTTCGACGAAAAAATCGTTGTATCAGCAACGGAATTTTACCGACTTTGTAATATATGACTGTTGGTTTATTGCAAGCAAGCAATTCAAGTGATACCGATCCCGAAACAGCAAGACAACAATCCGCCGCGCGTATTAATTCAGTTGTCCGTCCGACGACAATTGGAATTGTTAATTCGAGGTCGGTCAGACGTGCGTGTATTATTTCTGCGTGTGTTTGATTGTATGCGGCAAATATTGGATGTATGTCGGGAATAATTTCTTTGACGTATTCTACAGAGAGAATGAAGTCGTCAAGATTAGCAATTACTTCTTGATTTCTTGAGCCGAGCAACAAAGTTAAAATTGGTGCGCCGCCGTATTTTTTATAGAATGCTTCAAGAAAAACCGGATCAGATTCTTTATTTGCTAGCTCTTCAAAAAACGGATGGCCGATGAATATTGAAGCGACGCCGTGTTGTTCAAACCAACGTTGTTCAAATTCCAGAGGCGTTAAAACCCAATCGACCCAACGCTTCATTTTACGAACTCGCCAACTTGCCCAACTCCAAATTTGCGGCGGCATGAAATAAAAAACAGGAATCCCACACTCTTTCGCCAATTTTGCCACATGCCAATTAAAACCCGGATAATCGACTAAAATTACAATGTCGATTTCTTCGTGTAATAGATACTCTTTGGCTTTTTGCAATAATTTTCGGAACTTAAAGTATTGTGCGATTACTTGTGTCAACCACATTACGGCGTATTTCGTCAAGTCGGCAATCAATTCACAACCGGCAAGTTGCATATTTTTACCGCCGAAACCAACGAATTGAATATCGGGTTGTTGGTCGTGTAATTTTGCCATCAATGCCGCCGCGTGAATATCGCCGCTAGGATCGCCAGCTGAAAAAAATATTTTCATTCTGTAATTTGTTTCTATATTACTCACACTTTAAATTTCAATATCATCTCACACACACGTCGCAGTCGAGTGGAATGACGCCACTTTTTAACATTGTTTACATCAATAATCAATAGGTCATAATCGGCAACATTGCAACAAAATGTTACCCCAAAAATAAAAAATCAGAACAGTAACAAGCAAGAACAAAAGGCTAACGGCAACATCATCTAATTCCAATCACATTCATCCAAGTTTCTTAATTAAAAACACGTAACAACATTGAAATATTACAATTTATTTGTCCCATCGTCCTACAACAACCCAATCAGTTTTGCGTTCGGGCAATGGTTTTTTTGTCCACCATGCCAAGAAATATTTGAGCAATCCATGCGGTTTTTCAATATATTTCTTGCCCCAAATTTCACCATTGCTCTGATATTCTTCCCGATCATCGCCAATTACACTGGCATTAGACCTTTTATCCTTCAATAATTTTAATTTCGTCTTCGTTCAATCCGTATAATTCATACACTAATTGATCAATTTCACGATCAGTTTCGTCAATTTGTTTTTTAATGTTACAGCATTTTGATTGAGAACTATTAAAAATTTTTTCCCATTCATTTTGTTGTCTATGCGGGATATGGATTTTTTGTTTTGTTAATTCGTTTACAAATTGCAGAAAGTCCAAATTGTCAAACTGTTTTAGTGTATCAGTTATTCGGACGCCTTGCAAATTATCACGGATACGACGAGAAAATCCGGCACGTTCTTCAATAATTCGACGTGATACTTTTTCTCTCTTAGTCGACAATTTTGCCAATTTAGTTACATAATTACCGAAGGTATTTGGACACGGTAAATTCAAGATCATTTCCTTAGTAAACGTAATTCCTTGATTATAAGTTGCGCCGCGATATTTACCTTTGATATACGAAATTGCCAATTTGGAATTTAACAACGCCATAACCGCACGCAA
>JAITDV010000646.1 GCA_031282385.1 Planctomycetaceae bacterium
TATGGAAAACTTGCCGCCCATAGTCAATAAAAATAAATCCAATAATTTTCTGTATTACATTGCTGCCGGTTTATTTTTCTGCATTGCTATTGCGGCAATTTTTCTGTTTCGCATACGTACAAAGAAGAATACCGGCAACATAAAAATTGATTTAACAAATAATGAAAAAACTAATTCAAAGGAGAATTAAAATGAAAGCGTTTAACAAACAAGCGGCTATTTGTATTTGTGCGTTTATTGCGTTGGTAAGTTTTGTTATGATGTTTTTGATTGGCGATTCATTGGAGTACAAGCGTATTCCCGAACCAGTCATGTCTGCACAATGGATAGGTACAACTCAATGTAAAGATGGTTGTCATTTTAGTTGTCGCCGTCATGGTTGTAGTTGGTACAATTCGCCATGTTTAGATGATGACCAGAATTGTCCTACGACTGATTTCGGCAGAGATTCTGCTGTTCCCGCTTCTTGTCAACTATTAAATCCGCCCGGTAGTAAAACATGTAAACTCGACCAAGTATTGGTTACATACAACAAATGTAATTATACGGGTGAAAAAGATCTTGAGAGCGTCGGTTGTGTAAACTCATCTTTGTTACCGTCGGATCCTGATAGTTGTACGCCGCCATCAGGTAAAAAAAGGTGTGTTATTACAATGGGCGTTAAATGGAATGATGACAATGCCGATAAAGTATTGGTGTATAGAGAGCGAAGTAATAGCACGCAATGTAAAAATGATCCGGCGTTGTATGATGAGAATGAAACTGGTAAATATCGCGCTCTTTGTAACGAATATGGAGGTAAAGAAGAACTCTCTCAAGACAAAAGCAAGCAGACTCGCACCATTTACGGGAAAAATTCGCAAGGACAATGGGTCAAGATAAAACAAGAACGAACACGTGAAAAAAATAATAGTACAAACAAATGGGGAAGATGGAGCGATTGGAAAAATTTGTCTGAAGAACTAGTTGAATAAAATTATGTAAATCGAATTGCCTTGATACTCATCATACTTGAGTTTCCTGTTTTTATTTTCGTTGCCGTAGGCTGAAGCATACGGAATGAAAAACGAAAACGGTATTTTAAAGTATAAAGAGTAGAACAAGTTTTGGGGTTGGAGTGTTTTATATTCATTAACTATAATTATCGTAACAAAAAAAACTATGTATATTTTTCGTTGTTTTCAAATTGTGTTTATATTTTTTCTGATTCATTTTGTATCCAATGTTGTATTTTCGGATACGGTACAATCTTTATTGCAAGGGCTTGAATACAGGAAGAATATTATTCAAACGGGGATAATCGGGTATTCTTATTTTCATTACGATGCGGACAATATTGATTTTTTGTTACAAAAAACATTTAAGCGTGATGATTTATCTTTAGTTTCTGATTATGTTCTAACTTTGTCTGGCAACAACTGGTCTGAAAGTGATCGCAACGGAGTAGTTCGTTATTTACGGGATGACAAATATAAATACACATTTCTTGACACTGGACTCAATGACGATGATTCAATTTCACATTCTTTGGAGATACAGCCTGCTGATTATACGTTTGAGGAACACGCTAAACTTCATCCTGATTTTCGTGTTGTGCAAGGCGGTACGGTTCCTTGGGCGGGGTTGTTGGAATATTTTATTCGGCGTCAGCATGAAGTACGGCATGAAACCGGCGTAACAATTGCGACCGGACAAAACATTGAAAAATGTGAGCAACTAGAGTTGACTATTCCGCAGGAGAATTATTCGGTTCTTTCGACTGCCGGTAATTTGATCGCAAATTCGCCGTACATGAAAGTACGTATCTATATTTTACCTGACAAAGGTTATGTAATCAGGCGTTTGGAATATATGACGGCAGACGGAAAATTTTGGGGGCATAGATTTGAATCGACGGACTTTCGTGAAATCAGTGCCGGAATATGGTTGCCGATGAATTACAAAATCATATTTGATCAAGATACCGGTCAGGGCAAAAACAAATATAAAGTGTGGGAATATTCAGTTAAAAATGTTTCACGGATAAACGAACCAATACTAGGCAAAGATTTTGATTTGCGTGTTCCGCAAGGCACTACAGTTTATGATGAAACCGGACGCGGAGGATCATTAACAAAATTTACTGCGGGTGTAGATATTACGCTTGAAAATATTGATAATCTGGTTCAAGATGCCGTCAAATTGAAAGAGTCGCAAATTAGGAAACCAGTTGCGGCGGTAACTAATTATGATTTTATTTTTCGTGTTGTATTTTTTGGTTTGGGTTGTTTTTCATTAGTTATCGCTTATTGGTTGGCGTCACGTAAAAAGGTTGCAGATGAGAATGAGCAATAATTATCGTAACGAAAATTATCTGATTGTTAAAAGTATATTGTTTTTTCAAGTTCTACTTTTTTTGTTTTTCTTGAGACAATTTGCAAATTGTCAAGATGTTAAAAATGACGATCCGCTTTCCAATACATTTTATTCAAAAGACGATATAGTTACCCAATCGAATAACACAATACAACGTCAATCATATTGCGGTCCGATTGCGTTGTCGCGTTGTTTGACAATTACCGGAAACAAGATTCCTGTTCAAACTGTAATTAATCAATTTAAGACAAAGACAGAGCGCGGAGTAAAATTTTCGGAATTGCTGGAATGTACCCGTTGTTATTATCCCAATGCTAATGCGGTTGTGATACCGGTAAATGATTTGGCAATTTTGTTTTCGCCTGCAATTATCATAATCAAGAAACAGGAACATTGTCTGGTATATGAATATTTTGACGCAGCAACATCAACATTTCAATTTTGGGATCCTGCTGTTTTTGCTGTAGTTGAATATTCATTGCAAGAGTTATCCGAGATATGGGACGGAGAAATAATACTATTGAATTATACGGCAAGCACCAGCTCAAATATAAAATTTGTTATGTTGTTATGCAGTTTTTTTTGTATGGTTTTCACTGTTTTTTTAGCTGCCAAATCATGCAAAAAGAGTAAAGAGCAAGTTTGTTAAGTGTGTTACAAACTGAAGTGATTTTTTGTTACAAAAATTTTTAGTCGATTATTTTTTAAAGGAGTTAATTGATGAGAATGTTATCAAGATTTTTTGATGTGATTTCGTTTGGGCATCGATATTCAATTGCAATATTTACATATCTGGGTTTAGGAATGATTTTAACTGCGATTACGCCGGATTTGCCGTTCTCATTTGCGACCGACGGAATTGGTTGCGGCGGGGAGGTGGCATGTCCGCCTGGTCAATTGTGTTTTGACGGCGAGTGTTGTTCGGCAACAGGTAAA